>JAOZOG010000337.1 GCA_029933395.1 Sulfurovaceae bacterium
TCGGTTTTTTTCTCAGTATGGTAACAATTGCGCAATTATAACCAACCGACCCTTATACCAAACAAACATGGCTTACGGTTTTTGAAGTGTTCGCCGGTGGAACCGGATGGTTTCGTTGGTTTCCGGATCGATGTAGGAGACAAACGTGTCTATCATGACGGTGCCGTTGGATTCTGCCGTCGCGATAGAATTGGTTAATGTATTGCATCCAGCCGGCAAATACTTACCTATATAAAAGAGTGTCATATTGATGTCATACATCGGAGCTCCCTGCGGATATCGTAGATTGATTTGGTTGATACAGCTAACATTGTTCTCATGACCTGAAATGGCCAACAGAGCGAATTCCGTAGCACTTTTTGCCAGAAGCTGTCCCTGCTCCTGCAGATAAAGCTGCCCCGTCTGTTTGGTAGTTTGGGATGAAAGTGAAAAACTAAGTGCCATCAAAATACCGATCAATAGCATCAGAAATATGGCCGATAAGAGTGCGAATCCTTTACGCATCAGAATACCACCTTCTCTTTGCAGATCGAAACGTTTTTGTCGACGATTTTGTCGTTGACACAGAGTTTGATGCGTATGACATCGCCGTCCTGTTTGAATTTGAATGTCGTGACATGTTCCAGTAGAAGATATTTACTGGTATTGGCGTTGTCAAAGGCTTCTCCCCTCCAGGGTTGGTAGTTTTCGTACAAAGAGAGGTTGCAGTCAAAATTACATGTGAGTGGATCTGGAGCGATAGCATAGGCTGTCCATGCCAGTTTGTATCTTTCGTAAATCTCTTTCGGTCCCTGTGTATCCGTAACTAAAAGGGTCGTCTGGTTGTGCTCCGCGATATCGTAGACGTAATCGGAATTGGTGGAGGGTGACCAGCCGTATTTGGAGACGTTGTAATCTCCCTCTACTCCTATGAAGACGATTCCTGCATCTGCTATCGTGGAGCCTCCGTGGGAAACGGCCTGGATAATGGCGTTTTCCTGATCCAGGTCACTTCCCGGTGTGCTCAGATATGTGGCGTTGGAGTCATCCACGTCGATGAAGCCGCTCCAAGCCGGGGTATAGAAATTGATGGTCGTGTTGTAGGAACCTTTCAATCCGGTATCGTCGTAGCCGATCCATTCCAGAATTTTATAGGAGTCGTCGAGATCGGGATCGGCTGTGGAGATGATCTCGTTGAGATTTGGCGGGGGCTTTCTGGCGATGGTGGCATCTTTGATACGATATTGCAGGCGTTTGGCGATCTGTTCGAGTGCCAGTTCCGTTTTTGTCTGCAGTGTATTCATGACCCTCGAAACCATATAGTTTTCATAGATTTTGACGTAGATTTCCGATCCTATCGCCGCTATGATGCCGAAAATAACGATAACTGCGACCAGTTCGACCATCGTGAAAGCGTATCGAAACTTTTTCATGGGGCCACCGTTTTATGATAGATTTTGTATTCGCCGATATTTGTGAGAAAAGTTTGCAGGACGACTACTTTTTCTCCTTCTGGTGAACTGATGGTAGCTGTTATCATTTTGATGTTGGTGGAGTTTGCCGATGTATTGCCGACCGAAGCTGTCGGAATGGAGCCGTTGAGTGTTGTCAGCTTGTAATTGACAAAACCGTCGCTCGTGTAATTTACATCCAGTTTTACGTCGTACTCTTTTTTGTACTCATAGGGTGCGTCCAACTTTTCTGTAGTGTTCGCTTCAGCGAGCAGTTTTTTGTTTGCTACGATGATATCGTCGATGTCGTCTAGATCGCTACCATCTGGCCCCAAAGTGGATGCGTATCTGGGATCGTTGTAACAGCGACGTCTGTCGGCTTTCCTGAAATGTCCGATTCTCCAGCGGCTTCCGCCTATCGTTTTGCACTGGAGTTCCGCCACCGGGCTTTGGGTATCGAGTACTTTTGCGTATCCTCCATTGAGTGCATCATCCGTCTGATTTTCATCCCATCGATAACTCATAATATTGACCAGTTGGGTCATTCCCGCCATTACCGCTTCCTGCTGGATGGAGAGTTCGGTACTTTTCTGTGTTTCGGTGAGGATAAGCGGGACCGTCAGAAAGACGATTCCCATGACCACGATGGCCACCACAAGCTCGATGAAGGAGAAAGCCCTTTTCACCACTCTATCCTTCGGGCCGTGTTTTTGCTGGCATTGGTTTCGACGGTTTTACCCAGCTTGCCTATGCCTCCCCACGAAGATGCTGCTCCTTCGAATGTAACATTGTAATAAACTCTTCCGTCAGGGAAAAATTTATGGTACTTCAGCCAGTTGTCGGGATTCATGAATATTCTGGTTTTATAAGGTTTTTTCGCTGTATTGCCAAGAACGACTTTTATGTTGTTGTTTTCACCATTTGTAAAATTGCCGTCGTTGTTCAAGGTTAGAGGGTTTCCATTCGCGCCTGTGTTGAGCGCTTCGATCGTGATTTGTGGATCGAGTGTGTTGCCGCCATTTT
>JAOZOG010000070.1 GCA_029933395.1 Sulfurovaceae bacterium
ACGGCATAATTGATTATCGTAAGAACTATGTTACAATTTTGCCAAAATAAACAAAAAGTGGTGCTTGTGGATAAAGAGAGTTTTTTGATCGATCAGCTTCATTCGGACCTTATCGGGGATGATGGTGCGGTGATTGGGGAGATGGTTTACAGTATGGATGCCTTCCACGAAGATGTCCATTTCAAACGGGCCTGGATGAGACCCGCCCAGATCGCCCGAAAAGCGATGCTGATCAATCTCTCGGATGCTGTCGCGATGAATGCCGACCCCCTCTATGCGCTGGTCACCGTCTCGCTTCCCAGAGATTTTTCCCAAAAAGAGATCGCAGAGCTTACCCGCAGTCTCGAGGAGACTGCCGCATCATACGGTTGCAGTATTATTGGCGGTGATACGGTAGGCGGTGAGAAGCTGCACCTCTCTATCACGATTATCTCCAGAAGCGACAATCCGCTGCTTCGGAGTGGATTGCAGGAGGGTGATCTGCTGGCCTTTACAGGGTATCTGGGAGAGAGTAAACGGGATTTGGATCGGCTCTTGAAGGGCGAAAAAATTCCTGAAGATTCCAGATTTTACGAGCCGATACTCAGGAGAGAATTTGTAGCCAAGGCGAGATCCTATCTGCGCTCCGGTATGGATATCTCGGATGGGCTCTACTGCGACAGCAACAAGATACTCGACTACAATCATCTGGGATTCGAGCCTCTGGTGGAGATCGATGAAACGATTGGAATGAGCGGCGAAGAGTATGAGATGCTGGTCGGGGTCGCACCGGAGCAGCTGGAGAGGGTGAAGGAGATTGCCGTTGAGCTGAATCTGCCACTGACCCCATTTGCCAAAGTGGTGAAAAACAGCAGACGATATCACTGCAGGAGTCATCATTTTGATTAGAAGTTACTACTATATTAATTACAGAAGAAAAGAGAAAATATGAACCTGCTTTATCCTATTAATAATAAGAATGAATTTGTTTTCAATCCTTCACCGAGGGATTTTACCGTTGAAGAGATACCGCTCTATGACTTCAGCGGAGAGGGGGAGCATCTCATCCTGAAAGTGCGCAAGAAAGAGTTGACGACCTGGGAGATGCTCGATATCATCAGTGGCTATATCGGTATCAAGCGACGGGATATCGGCTATGCGGGATTGAAGGACAAGTATGCGATGACGATACAGTCCGTCTCGGTTCCTGCCAAATACCAGGACAAGTTGGAAAACTTCAAACATGAAAAGATCAAGATCCTGGAGATGATACGACACAATAACAAGATCCGGGTAGGGCACCTCAAGGGAAATCGCTTTCATATCCGACTCAAAAAGGTGCTGGGTGTGCAGAAAAAGAAGCTCGACGCATCACTCAAATGGATCAAAGCCAATGGGGTACCCAATTACTTCGGAGAGCAGCGTTTCGGGACGGACGGTAACAATTGGGAGGATGGTAAAAAACTCATCGACGGCAAGCTCAAAATACGGGATCGAAAGACGCGAGATTTCCTGATCGGCTCCTACCAAAGCTACCTCTTTAACCAATGGCTCTCGAAGCGGGTCGAAATCTCGTTGTTGCTTGAAAAGTTTTCAGAAGCGGAAGCGGAGCAGTTTCTGGAACTTGAGAAGGGTATTTTGCAGGGGACGAAAGAGCAGGCGAACTTTTTCAAACTCCTCTCCGGTGATCTGATGATGCACTATCCCTATGGCAGGGTTTTTTATGCCGAGGATCTCGCGAAAGAGGCGGAGCGCTTCGCCCAAAAAGATATCGCGCCGACAGGACTGCTGCCGGGTACAAAAGTAAAACGTGCAGAGAGTGCTGCCGGGGTAATCGAGTCACGTTACGACGAAGCGATGAAACAGAGTGGTGCGAGGCGCTATGCCTGGATACAGGTAACAGAGATCGACAAAAAATATATCGAAGAGCGGGCGCATTATGAGTTGAGTTTTGTTTTGCCCAAAGGGTCGTATGCGACGAATGTACTGGATGTGTTGAGGGGTGGTAGGGAGATGCTGAGTTGATTCAATTTTTGCTAAACTCTTTCTCTCCATTTTTTTGGCTCTCTTTTTGTGTGCAGTATTGCCAAGACGATAATTGTATCTTTCCTTATAAGAAAAAAGATACCATACGGAAATCTACGAACCAATTTTCTTCTTACTGATTTATAAACTTGTTGATATTGTTTGGGAGATCTCGTTATTTTCGCATAAGACTCTTCAAGTGTGAGTATAAAATCTTCACCCAGTCCTGCACGTTGTGATTCATACCAATCATACGCAGCTTTAAGGTTATCATAAACCTCTGGTTTGAAAACGATTGAATACATTCAATCTCTGATTCTATTTTTTATCTCATCCCAGGTTGTGAGGGTGTCAGGATTATTTTCAAGTGATGCAAGTCTGGCATCTAAAACATTTTTTTCATATTCTGACAAACTCACACTCTCCTGTTCCTTGGCTATCGAATCCCAGATTTCTTCTACAAGTATGATACGTTCTGCTATATCTAGCTGTTTTATCTCATCAATAGACATGGTTTATTCTCCTCCTTTTTGATTATTATAGCATATTGTATTTTGCATTTCCTCAGAATATTTATGTCGATTTTAATAGAAAAAGCAACATAGCTCTGAAAGATGTTGATACGGAAATAGATTATGATAGGATTTTATAGGCTACCAAACTTGCACCCGCCATTATTTTGGTGCAATGCATAGTACCCGAACTTTCGTGGGCAGGAATGCCCACGCTACAGACTATTTCTTTTCAAGCAGTCTTGACTGATACTCCTGCGGATGTTTGCAGACGGGGCAGACTTTGGGTGGTTTTTTGCCTCGGTGGACGTGGCCGCAGACTTCGCAGATCCACTCCTCCTGCTCGTTATCGCTCTCGTATTCTTTACCTGATTCGAGTCGTTCGAGGAGTTCGCGATACATCTTTTCATGTTCGACTTCGACTTTGCCGATCGCTTTGAAGAGTCTGGCTGCCTCTTTTTCTCCCTCAGCTTCGGCAACTGCTGCGAAGTCGGGATACATTGTGAGGTTTTCGTAGCTCTCACCGGCGATGGCATCTTTGAGATTGGCAATTGTGTCACCGAAATTCTGGCCGTCTTTCATCATATTGTGTAGCTTGAGTTCCAGTTTGGCATGCTCTTTTTCATTGTTGGCAGCCCGTTGGAAGTGCGCGGCGATATCACGGTAACCCTCTTTCTGGGCGACTTTGGCGTAGTACTCATATTTATTTCGCGCCTGCGATTCTCCTGCGAAGGCTTTCATCAGATTGACCATCGTGAGATTTTCGGTGATGCACTCCATCGCTTCACCACAGCAGACCAGCGTACCACCGCCGACTTTGCTTACCTCTACTTCGTTGCCGCATTTGTTGCAGCGGTAGGTTTCGTATTGTCTCATCGTATGCTCCTTTTGGATGATATGAAGCTATTATAGCACAGCCTCACTACAGCCTTCCATTAGAAAAAATGAGATACTATAAATATCAAAATACAAAAAACAAAGAAGGAGTGGGTAGTGATGAAATACATTATTCTTGGGGTAGCAGGATTGTTGATGTTGGGTGGATGTGTCGGTCAGCCCAGACCTATGCCGAAACCAAAACCGGTAGTCAAAGAGGAGCCAAAACCAAAACCAAAACCGGCACCTGTCAAACACTACAAAAAGGGAGAGGTGCCACCACTGCCGGAACGTGAAGTCGATGTCGATCTGGACAATGTCGTCGATCAGGCTGCTGCCGAAGTACTCAACGATGATAATGTCGTTCAGGAAATGCCGTAATCCCCGTTTTTCCTGAGCATTGCCAAAGTACTATTTGGCAAAATGCAAAATCGAAAGATAGCCGATACCTGCCATCAGAATCGTACCAAAGAGGTTGAGTGCCATATTGGCGAATGCATGGCCGTAGTGGCCTGACTCCAGCAGGAAAAAGCTCTCAATCGCAAAAGTCGAATAGGTTGTCAATGCACCCAGCAGGCCCGTCACCAGAAAAGATTTGAGGTGAGGGGAGAGTGCGGTATTGAGGTGAAACCATGCAAAGAGTGCACCAATGGCCAGGCTTCCGATCAGGTTGACTGTCAGTGTGCCAAAGGGGAGTGTGTGCGGTATATGGCGGCTGACAAATCCGTTGATCAGCATACGGGATACTGCACCGACGGCACCGCCGCTAGCGACTGCGAGAATGGTGAGCCAGTTCATCATCGATAACCTTTTGCATAGATTCTTTCATGGTATCGTACCACTCTTTGGGGGCATTTTTGACATCTATCGTCGGCAGATAGGTAAACTTGACGATTGAGCTGTGTGCAGTCCGGTCGTGTTCATTGAGGAGATGCTTGCTTCCCGTGATGACAACAGGCTGCACCTTGAGACCCAGTTTGTTGGCGATAAATTTGGTGCCCGCCTTGAAATTGAGCAGTTCTTGACCTTTGGCACGGGTTCCTTCGGGGAAGAGTGCTACTGCACGTTTTTTGACCTCGAGTGACTCTTTGACGTCTTTGATCAGTTTGATCAATCCCTTCTTGTTTTCCCTGTCGACAGAGATCATGTCACCCTTTCTTAGGAGGTGGCCAAACCATGGCATATTGAAAAGCTCTTTCTTGGCGATCCATCTGAGGTGGCCCTGCTGCAGTGCCTCCATGCCGATAATGTCGATAATGCCCTGATGATTCATCACGATCATCTCTGCATCAGGGTCGGGTGTGCCCGCTATTTCAAGTCTGCCGCCTATCAGAAAAATGATCAATTTGTTGAGATGATGCATGATCGCCCCTTTCTTTTTGGGAAAGAGTGTAATGGCAGGGATCATAATGATAGCGATCACAAATGCGATCACAAATGCATCCCATAGAAATCTAATTTTTGCAAAGATCTTCATTTTTGATCCATCCTATGATTCCATTTTTGTATTCTATCTTATTGAACTCTTCTCTCTCACCCAGCAGAGGAGTCGTAATCTCCGAGTCGATCCGGGTACTGATACGGCTGGTGTGGGTAGGGAGAATATAGAGTGCGCTCCCCTCTTTGACGCAGATCTCTTTCTTTGGCATATAGAAGGTCAGCAGTGTGATGAGAGTGATCGCTGCGATCGCCAGGTAGAAAAAATCTCTTTTCCAGAGAAAAAGGATAAAGAAAAAGAGACTCAAACCAATAAAAATCATCTTCTTGATTTTGTTGAAGCCGTCATCTTTGGGGTTGAGCTCGGACTGTGTCGAGACGGAGTAGTCGATGATCGTGATAGGCGCTTCAAGGAAAACGTACTGTTTCTTGATCGTGTTGAAATAGGTAAAGCGGATCTTTTCCTGAGATACGGGTACGACGGCATAGTATTCAGCCCGCGCCTTGGCACCTTTGCGTTTGATATTCTCTATGCCATCCTCGACCACATTTTTGAGATGCATATTCTCAAGATTCGCTTCGAAGGCTTCGATAGAGAGTGTGACAAGATTGTTTTTGCTGTCGTAGGTAGAAGCCTGTGATGTCCTTATCTTCATGTCGGCAGCCAGGACACCGCAGAAATCTTCTCTTGGCTTGAGTGTCGATACCGGGATATCGGCAGGATCCAGGTAACGTGTCTCGTTGCCGTCTTCGATCATCAGTCCGGGAAGGTGAAAGATGTCGCGATCAGCCTTGAAGTAAAAGGTATAGAAGCTGTCATTTCCGTTTTTGACCACGAGTGGTTTCCTGAAAAGGGGCCGGCTGGGTTCTGCTTCGTCAAATGTGAAATGGGGTGCCTGTGTGTCCGATCCGATCTCAAGTACAGTGATGGGAAAGATCTGATTTTCATATACTTTTTTGGGAATATAGCTGTATTTATACTTCTCTCCCGCCTCGAGTAGGGAGGAGAGGCTGATAGAGAACAATAGGAAAAGAAGAAGCGATTTTGGCAGGTGCATTACTGCGCAAATCCTTGCAGCATTTTGATGCCATCTTCAGAACCGAGGATGCTCTCCATCGCTCTTTCGGGATGCGGCATCAATCCAAAGACATTTTTGCGCTTGTTGCAGATGCCGGCTATGGAAGTGACGGAGCCATTGACGACGACACGGTTGCCCTCTTCGTCACTGTATCGCAGGAGGATTTGGCCATTTTTTTCCAGTTTTTCCAGACCCTCATCGTCGATATAGTAGTTCCCGTCTGCATGGGCGATGGGAATATTGAGTACTTCACCCTCACGGCATTCGTTCAGGAAAACATTGTCGTTGTTGACGACCTTGAGATGCTGATACCTGGAGATAAAGTGGAGGTTGTTGTTTCGCTTCAGTGCACCGGGAAGAAGGCCGGCTTCGGTAAGAATCTGGAACCCGTTGCAGATTCCCAGTACCTTGCCCCCTTTTTCAGCATAGGCGACCACCGCCTTCATAATCGGAGAAAAACGTGCGATCGAACCCGATCTCAGGTAGTCACCATAGCTGAATCCACCGGGCACGACGACCAGGTCGGTATCGGCGGGGAGGGATTCCTCTTTGTGCCAGACCAGCTCTGTCTTGTGGCCCAGTTTTCCAAATGCATACTGGGTATCGAATTCGCAGTTGGTTCCGGGAAATCTCAGGATGGCGACTTTTATCGCGGGTTTCGTATCGGTTTTCATGGAAGACTCCTGCATCAGACTATCTCGATAGTGTAGTCTTCGATAACGGTATTGGCAAGCAGTGTTTCGCACATCTCCTTGACCTCTTTTTTGGCCTCTTCTTTGTTGTCGGTATCTAGTTTGATGACAATCTGCTTGCCGATCCGTACATCCTCGATCCCTTTGAAGTTCATCGATTCGAGTGCGTGGTGTGCCGCTTTGCCCTGAGGATCCAAAACACCCTCTTTGAGATATACATTGACGATCGCTTTCATCTACTTCTCCTCCAATATTCTTTTGAGTACTTCTTCATAGGCGACTTTGAGTCCGCCAAGCCCCTCTCTGAAACGGTCCTTGTCCATCTTTTCGCCGCTCTCACTGTCCCAGAGTCTGAAGTTGTCAGGGCTGAGCTCATCGATCAAAATAATATTGTCATTGCTGTCCCGTCCGAACTCCAGCTTGAAGTCAACCAGTGTGAGGTTCCGCTTCGCGTAAAAATCTTTGAGGAGCGTATTGATGCGACGTGCCATAAAGCGGATATAGTCCAGCTCATCCTTCTCTTTGACCAGCTCCAGAATCAGGCAGTGCTGATCGTTCAGTTTCGGGTCACCCAGTTCATCGTTTTTGTAGTCGAACTCTACCAGGGTGAAGGGGAGTATTTTTCCGTCTTCGATACCCAGATTTCTACTGAGACTTCCCGTGGCGATGTTGCGCACGATTACTTCGATGAGGATCACATCGGCTTTTTTATGGAGCATATGATTATCGTCGAGCATCTCGACAAAGTGGCTCGGGATACCTTTTTGCTGCAGATATTGGAAGAGTGCTGTCGAGATTTTGTTGTTGAGTGCACCTTTGCCTGCCTCACTCGATTTCTTCTCTCCGTTGAAAGCGGTCAAGTCATCTTTGAACTCCGAGATATAGAGATCCGGGTCTTCAGTCGACCAGATCTTTTTTGCTTTTCCTTCGTAAACCAGTTTCTCTTTTTTCACTGTTTTTTCTCCTGCTTGGGTTGGGCTGTGATGATCAGTGCTCTGAGGATATCGATACCGCTTTTGAGTTGTGCATCGCCATAGATCTGCTCTTCTGTGAGGATAGTCTTGTCCTCTACCTCTTTCTTCTTGTCACCCTTTTTGTCACCATCTTTTTTCTTGCTCTTATTCTTTTCGTCTCCGTCGATCTTCTCGAGCTCTTTTTCCAAATGCTTTTTGAGTTCCCGTTCTTTGATCATAAAGCTGGTATTGTTATCCATCGCTACTTTGCCGGGATGGACGATGATATCTGGTGTGACACCTTTGGCCTGAATCGTTCTGCCGCTGGGGAGGTAGTAGCGTGCTACAGTCAGCCTGAGTGCTTCACCGTCACCGACAGGCATTACCACCTGGACACTTCCTTTGCCAAAAGTTTTTTCGCCTACGATGATCGCACGTCTGTGGTCTTGAAGTGCACCGCTGACGATCTCACTGGCACTGGCAGAGCCACCGTTGACCAGTACAACAATCGGTGTTTTGGTATCGGTCTCTTTGGCGTGTGCCTTGAATTCGATATTTTCGCCTGCTTCTCTTCCTTTCTGGCTGACGATGATACCTTTGTCGACAAAGAGGTCTGTCAATCCGACTGCCTGGTCGAGCAACCCTCCCGGATTGTTTCTCAGATCGAGGATGATCCCGGTTCGGTTAGAGTCTTTTTTGATCGCCTTTTTGACATCTTTGGCGACCTTCTGATCAAAAGAGGTGACATGCAGATAGAGGATATCGTCACTGACCTTTTTGGTATAGACTGATTGAATTTTGATGATGTCCCGGGTTATTTTGATCTCCAGGGGTCTGCTTTCGCCTTTGCGGACAATGGTTAGAAGAATATCGGTCTTGGGCTTACCCCGCATAATAGCGACCGCTTCGTCGATGGTCATACCCAGTGTGGCTTTGTCATCGATCTTGAGAATAATATCCCCGGCCTCGACACCCGCCTTTTCTGCCGGTGTATCTTTGAGTGGTGCAATGACAGTCAAGACACCGTCTCTCATACCGACACTGATCCCCAAGCCTCCGAACTCTCCGCTGGTCTGGACATTGAGCTCCTTGAAACTCTTTTTGTCCATGAAGGAGGAGTGCGCATCGAGGTTAACGAGCAATCCCTTCAATGCCTTGTCTATCAGATCTGTCGTATTGAGCTCATCGACATACTCTTTTTCAATGACATTGAGTATCCGTGTAAATTTGATATAGGCTTCCAGTTTGCTTTTTTTGGCGTTTACCGGTGTGTCGTTTTTTGCCTGGGCATTGGTCCCTACGATCAGTGCAGCAGCTACTGTCGACAGCAGTCCCAGTATGATTATTTTTTTACTCTTTTTTATCATGGTGATTTATCCGTTAATTTTCGAGAATTATTTAGAAATTAAGTGACTATTTTATTTAAATAATGCTTAGAGGTGCCTATATTGACACTTTTGATTCAAAACTTGAGATAAATTAATAAATAAACTTGACATAAAGTGACTAAAGTTGTATAATGCTTCCAGAAATTAAGTCAAGGAGAAATAAATGAGCATCTTAGAAAAACTAACCAATCAAATGACAGCGACCGTTGAATCGGGTCTTTCGCTGGCACTACACAATAAAAATCAGGAGGTGGAGCCGATCCATCTGGTCTGGGCACTGCTGACCAACAGCGGATCGATACTGCATCAGGCACTCAATAAAATGAATGCCGATAAAGCGGCGATCGAACTGGAAGCCAAGAGCGCTTCAGAAAAACTGCCGACTGTTTCGACAGTCACGAAAGAGACGATCAAGCTTTCGCAAAACCTGGTACGCTCTCTGCAGAATGCCGAAGGGGTAATGGCGGCCAATGGAGATCAGTATCTGGCAGTCGATACCTGGCTGATCGCCAATATCAATGAGAGCTTTATCAAAGATATCATTGGAAAATATGTCGATATCAGCGAGTTCAAAAAGACACTCGAAGCGATCAGGGGTGG
>JAOZOG010000338.1 GCA_029933395.1 Sulfurovaceae bacterium
TGCCACTGGAAACACAGTTAGTGGTTTTCAGTATCGCGTCCATCGTGTCGGTTTCCTGAGTAGCTGCCAGCGCTGGTACATCTCTTCGAAAGTAACGGGATTGACAAAGGCTTCTTCATATGCAGCCGCCCGGAATGCTGCATATTCCCGGATTGCGGTTTGGTGTCGGTCGCTTTCGCTTTCGGCTGTGATCGTCACGATCTTTTTCCGCCGTGTCCGCTTGACTGCTACATCAAAGATGAACTTTCCGGGCTGCTCTTTGTGCTGCTTGATTCCCGTCAAGGTCTGCCCACGATACCGGGCGGGCTGCCAGTCTCTTGAATGGTAGGGCATAACTATTCCCCGGCTGTCGTTTCTGCCCGGAACGCTGCCAGCGCTTCAAGTGATCCGGTAAAATCAAAATCAGGCTCGACAAAACCCATCCCCTCGACTACAAAAAAGACTTTTCCCGTCTCGTTCTCCTGTACGATCGCCTCAATCTTGAGGGGTTCCAGATTGTCGGCTATGTCTGCACCATAAAGCCCTTTGGGTTCTACTATCATTACAAATTTCGGTTTCATCATTTGCCCCCTTTCGTGTCCAGCATTTGCAGGGTTTCGGCTGATACGGTATGCCGCTGTTTTGCTTGACCGTTTTTATCTGTCCATCGATCCAATTTCAAACTTCCATCGATCAAAACCCGGCTGCCTTTGCGGGTGTATCGGTGGGCTATCTCTGCCAGCCGCCCAAAAAAGCTGATATCGACAAATAAAACCTCTTCTCTCTTTTTTCCTGTGGCGGTGGTATATGGCTTTGATACGGCTATAGCGGTATTGGCTATCGGTTTGCTGTCCTGGGTGTATCTGATCTCCACATCCCGGGTTAAATGGCCTTCTAAAATCACTTTGTTGTAACTCATTTTTAACTCCTGTTTTTTTGTTGGCGCCGTTTGTGGTGGTGGCGGGCGCTCGCTTATGTTTGTGCTCTTTGATCTTCCCTCCATCTCCCCCTCGTTTGGTCTGTCTACAGGTGGGGGATAATGCAAAGGCTAATGTCACTATGCCCATCAAAGCCCGACATTATGGGCATTTGCGGGAATGGCAAACATCCTTAATAGTAAGACAAAGGCTAATGTCACTTTAGCCACCTGATAACCGTCCTTTGTGACACTCCGATTTTTTCGGAAATTTCGCGTAGTGTCACGCCCTGGGTTTTGAGTTTGCGGGCTTGATCCCTTGCAGCCTGTGAGCTTGCTCTTTTTGCTGCTGCTGATTTCAAAGCCGCTTGACTCAATGCCCGCCGCCGTTCGTCTGGTTTGAGCTTGACCGGCCACCCCTCGCAATGATCCAAAGCGAAACGATAGGCCGCCAATGCGCTCTTGACTGACTGCCTCAAGCCTGTATCGTTCATCGATTTGAAAAACCGTAACGATGTGGCTATAAGCTGCTCTTCAAAGAGCAAGCCTTCATAATGCAGCCGCTTAGCGTGTCGGCATAACATCTTATAGATTTCGCGCCGTTCCGATGGAAAGAGGGGCTTAGGGAACTTCACAAACGCCGGTAGTTGCTTTCCCAACTCCGAAACGGTGTAAAGCTTCCCGGGTGCCTCGTATCGCTCGCATAGCGTGAACTCTGCCACTTTCAGGCGCTCTTTGATCTGCTTTTTGATCGCTGCCACGCGCTGCCACTCCAGCAATTCTAATTTTAACCCCAATCTAATATTTCAAAATATACAATAGGCCTATGCAAAGGATATTTGCCGACTTCATCCGCTACTTCAGAAACGAAGCGAAACACTTTCCCGATAAGAGAACGGGTAAAAATACCACTATAGCGATGGAAGATATCGTACTCTCCGCTTTTGCCGTCTTCCATATGCAATCACCAAGCTTTCTTCAATTTCAAAACAATATGCTCAAAAAAGAGGGCAGAAGCAATGCGGAGAGTCTTTTTGGCATCAAGAGGATTCCCAGTGACAACCATATCAGGGATATACTCGACAACATAGAACCACACTATCTGCAAGCCCTCTACGACAGAGGATTGAAATACCTCGAAAAGGCAGGCGTGCTGGATAGATACCGCTATATGGACAGATACCCCATAGCCCTGGATGGAACACAATACCACAGTTCGAAAAAGATAGGCTGCACAAAATGTCTCAGCGGGGACAAAATATTGATAAACCTTGTCGGAAACGCGATCAAATTTACGGAAAAAGGATATGTAAAACTGCAAGTCTCGGACGTGGAAAATAGGAAAATACGCTTCGAGATCATCGATAGCGGCATAGGTATCTCGCAAGAGCAGCGAGACAGACTCTTTCAGTCGTTTTCCCAGGCAGACGGAAGCACCACGAGAAAGTATGGCGGGACAGGGCTGGGCCTCTCCATATCCAAACAGTTGGTGGAGTTGATGGGCGGCAGGATCTGGGTAGAGAGCGAAGAAGAGATCGGCAGCAGATTCGTATTC
>JAOZOG010000071.1 GCA_029933395.1 Sulfurovaceae bacterium
CAGTTGCGAGCTAAGAATAGGGTGTATTTGGGCACCAGGAAAGAATGAAATGTGTTGCGAGATAGAGTATTGTAATGTTGTTTGGGGATCTGTAGATATCGGGTTGTGTACCAGGAGCTATGTGTTCTGGGGGTTTTTCTCTATGAAAAAGGAATGGTATTGCTACTTCTGATGATTATCCCTATATTTTATGGCGCATGGGATCTTTTGTTGGCCGATCGTCAGGAGACGCTTTGGAGGAGCTATGTTGAGGCCCGGATGGCATCTAGTGGAGCATATATCCGTGTCACAATGAACCTGATCCCTAGTCTGCTGCTGCTGGCGTACCGAAAAGAGTGGAAGCGGAGTTTTGATGATTATCACTTCTGGTTTTGGATTGCTATCGGGTCAATCATCTCTATAGGCTTCGTTACTATTGCTTCGACGGCAGTGGATCGAATCACACTTTACTTTATTCCGATACAGTTAATCGTATACTCTCGGTTGCCCTACCTGGCAAGAAGGCAGATATCCCCACAAGCCATAAAGGCAATAATTGTATTGGTCTATGCAGTAGCTCTGTTTGTCTGGTTAAATTATGCTGATAATGCCTATGCTTGGCTGCCCTATGGGAATATTTTGTTTGGGGATTTGTAGGAAGTCAGGTTGTACGTTGCGTGCTGCGTGCTACGAGTTATGTGTTACGCAATGATGGTGAGGGATAATGGAGCGTTGAGCGCCTGGTACCTAATGTTAGAGTGTCATCATTGACTTCTGGAATTCTTTTGGATAGAATGACAATATATTGTCAATAGGAGTTGAATATGCAGGCAATTTTTTATTCACAGGCGAGGAATAATCTCAGGAGTTTGATAGACAAAGTGTGCGGTGATTTTGATGAATATATCATTACAACAAAGGATAATAAATCGGCGGTGTTGATATCTTATGATGAATACAGTGCTATGAAAGAGACCATGTATCTCCTCTCTTCAAAAAATAACAGAGACAGGCTCTTGGATGCAGTAGAGCAGATAGACAAGCTAAAGTTCACCACCAAAGAACTGAATATATGATCATAGGTTTTGCTGATAGGGGATGGGAAGACTATCAATATTGGGCAGAAAATGATAAAAAAATTTTAAAAAGAATCAATTTGCTGTTAAATGACATCAAGAGAAATCCAGATGATAGCAATGGGCTAGGCAAGCCCGAGAGACTGAAAGAGAATTTCCGCGGGTATATTTCCAGAAGAATTACTTCTGAGCACCGTTTGGTATATAAAATAATAGATGAATTAATCGTAGTGGCGCAATGCAGATATCATTATTGACTATTTATAATCGTAGACAATGATATTTATGTAATAGCAAAAAGATTGAAAGATGTGTGGCATAGTAGGTTTCATCGGCAGGGAACGGCAGGACGATATCACAGAAAGAATGCTCGAGATTCAGGCTTATCGCGGTCCTGATGATAGGGGTATGTTTGCAGAACAGGTGGGAGAAAAGTATATCCATCTCGGCCACAATCGTCTCTCCATCCAGGATCTCTCCTCTCACGGGCATCAGCCCTTTGTCTCCGACTGCGGGAACTTTGTCATCGTGTATAACGGTGAAGTCTACAACTTCAAGAGCATTCGCTCGGAACTGGAAAAACTGGGGTACCGATTCGTCTCCGCAAGCGATACCGAAGTGATCCTCTACGCCTACAAGGCGTGGGGGATGGCGTGTCTGGAAAAATTCATCGGGATGTTCGCCTTTGCCCTGCTGGACAAAGAGGAGCAGAAACTGATCCTGGTGCGCGACAGAGCCGGCGTGAAGCCGCTCTACCATTATTGGGATGGGGATACGTTTCTTTTTGCTTCTGAGCTGAAATCTTTTCACGAACATCCCGCCTTCCAAAAAAAGCTCAACAAAGAAGTGCTCCCCTACTACTTCCAGTTCGGCTACATTCCCGCACCCCATACAATTTTCAAACATACCCACAAGCTCGAACCCGGCCACTACCTGGAATTTGACATTCAAAATTCAACATTCAAAATTACCCCATACTGGAGTGTGGATGCCTGCTACGAAGCAGAGAAGTTCGACAAGAGTGAAACAGAGATACTCGATGATCTCGAAACACTGCTGAGCGATGCGGTGGAGCTGCGAATGGTAGCGGATGTGCCAGTGGGAGTCTTCCTGAGCGGAGGGTACGACTCGTCGCTGGTGACAGCGCTGCTCGCCCAAAACCACAAAGAGAAACTGCGTACCTTTACGATAGGGTTTCACGATAAAAACTATAACGAAGCAGCGCATGCCAAAACCGTAGCTGACTACTTCGGTACGGAGCATGCCGAATACTACGTCTCCAAAGAGGATATGCTCAAAAGAGTGGAGTCACTGCCATTTTATTACGATGAACCCTTCGGTGACAGTTCGGCACTTCCAACGATGGTCGTGTCAGAGCTGGCGAGAAAGGATGTCACTGTGGCACTCTCGGCAGATGGCGGAGATGAGGCGTTTTGCGGGTATAGCAAGTACTTTTTTCTGGAGAGATTCTCCTCTCTTTTCTCCTCCGACTTCAAAAAAAGTATCCTGAGAGGTATCCTGAGCAGTGTCAGCGAAAAGAGTGCAAGCCACATCAATGCGATACTGCCTAAAAAGCTGAGACAAACCAATGTGCGTGACAAATACAATAAATTCAGGCGGGCAATCGAGGCTGACTCCCCTGAAGCTATGTTCCTACAGGCTTCGTCATATGTGGAGAGCGGAGAGGCTGATCGGCTGCTGAAGATAGCGCGTGATACGATCATCTATCAGAACTTTTCGATGCAGCCGGATCGTGAGCTGATGGATGAGATGATGCGCGTAGACTACAAGAGCTTTATGGTCGACGATGTTCTCACCAAGGTGGACCGTGCGACGATGAGTGTCAGCCTGGAGGGCCGCGAACCACTGCTGGATCATCGCATCATCGAATATATGGCGAGAGTGCCTGTCTCCCAGAAATACAAAAACCGACAGGGAAAATACCTCTCCAGAGAGATACTCTACCGTCATATCCCGCGAGCCATCGTCGACAAACCCAAATCAGGCTTTCAAATCCCTCTACAGGAATGGCTGCATGGGGATCTGAGCCATCTTGTAGAGAAGTATCTCGATCCCTCGAGAGTTGACGATGAGATCTTCGACCCTGACGAAATCCAAAAGATCAAAGAGGAGCTGCAATCGGGATACCGCAACAATGCGAGTAAAGTGTGGTTTGTGATTATGTATGAGATGTGGAGGGAGAGGTGGTTTGCTTAACGGAAGGCAAAAGTGGGTGAAGATGCTAAAAATCGCTTTTTTTATTCTTTTTATGCTGATACCCTTCACATTACTGAACTATGGCAAATGGCTGGATGCGACAGAAAAGCCGGTCAAGTCCGATATCATCGTCTGCCTGGGCGGAGGAACGTACCAAAGGCTGATCAGGTCCAAAGAGCTGCTCGATGCCGGATATGCGGAAAAAAATCTAATTCTTCTCGTGGGGGAGGCCAACTACAATGAACGTTATGTCGAAAAACACTATCCGGACCTTCCGACTATCGTGGATGAGCGGCCCAAAAACACTGCCCAGGAGATACGTTTCGTCAAAGAGTTTTTGAAAGAGCACAACTACAAAAGTGCACTGATCGTGACTGACCCTCCACACTCCAGAAGAGCCAGCCTGCTCGCTTCCCTGATACTGGTCGGGGATGACAGGACTCTGCATTTGCATTTTGTCGACAGTGGTGTCAGGTGGTGGAACAGGGAACAGTACTGGAAAAATAAAAAGTCATGGGGCTTCGTCAAAGCGGAAACTCTCCGCATTATCTATACGCTGCTCTTTTCCGCCAATTTTCGATACAGTAAAACTTTGACCGATTATCGATGAATTAAAGCAGGAAAGGATATAATTAGCCACAATATAGAGTTCTGGGATAGATTTTATCCAGTGAAAATGGGAGAGAATGGGCAAAAAAACTGTTGCGATCGTTATCAATACCTCTTGGAATATCTATAACTTCCGCATCAGTTTAATGGGAGCCCTGAAAAAGCAGGGCTATAGAGTTGTCGCAATTGCTCCCAGGGATGAGTATTCTGGCAAGATTGAAGAAGCAGGGTATGAACACTTCTCTATCGATATCAACAATAAAGGCACCAACCCTTTCGAAGATCTTGGATTGGTCATTTCATTTTATAAACTCTATAAAGAAGTGGCCCCGGATATCCTGCTGGAGTACACGATCAAACCGAATATTTACGGCTCCATTGCTGCGAAGATGCTCGGTATTCCCGTCATTAGCAATATCACCGGACTCGGTACGGTTTTTCTCAGCGACAACTTCTCTTCGAAGATAGCACGACAACTCTACCGTGTGGCACTGGGCATACCCAAAAAAGTCTTTTTCCAAAATATTCACGACAAAGAGCATTTCGTCAAGTCAGGACTGGTGCGTGAAGAGATCGCGGAGATGATCCCCGGTTCCGGTATCAATACGCGGAAATTCGCTCCCGCAGAACGGAAAAAAGACAGCGATGGCGTCTTTCGCTTTTTGTTTATCGCAAGACTGCTCAGGGACAAGGGACTGGTCGAGTTTGTCGATGTGGCGAAGCGTAACAAGAAACGAAAAGTTCATAGCAGAAATCTGGAGTTCTCAATCCTGGGAAGCTACTACGCAGGGAATCCTACGGCGATCACACAGGATGAGATGAAGCGGTGGGAAAAGGATGAGCTTGTCACCTATCTCGGCGAGAGCGACGATGTGGCATCCCATATCGCCGATGCCGACTGCGTCGTACTACCTTCATATCGTGAGGGATTATCGAAAGTACTGCTGGAAGCTGCGAGTATGGCGAAGCCGATCATCGCAGCAGATGTCCCGGGCTGCAGAGAGGTCGTAGACGATGGTATCAACGGCTTTTTGTGCTGCGCAAAAGATGCAGCCTCTCTGGCTGAACAGATAGAGAAGATGATAGCATTGAGTGATGACGAGAGAGAGAAGATGGGAAAAAAGGGGCGCGAAAAGGTGTTACGCGAATTTGACGAGAAGATCGTCATAGAGAAATACGAGGAAGCGATCCAAGAGCTGTTGGGATGAAATGCCTCTTTGTGCATGACCATATCTATCTGACAAAAGCAGGAAAGGTACATTCCAATACTTTTTCTTATGCGCTCCTGAAGCAGTATGTCGATATCTTCGGCGAAGTGACTGTCGTGGCGCGTCATCGGGAGGTAGATTCGGCTGTCGGCCTGCCCCCTGCAAAAGGAGAGGGGATCTCCTTCGTCTTTCTGGAGAGCATTTCGTCGATAAACTCCTACTTCGGGCGAAGACAGCAGCATAGCAAAAAAATCCGTGAGTTGCTCGATGAACACACGGCCATCATCGTCCGACTCCCAAGCGAACTGGGGCTGATGACGGCAAAGATCGCATACACAATGCAGAAAAGTTACCTGGCCGAAGTCGTGGGGTGTGGATGGGATGCGATGCGATACTATGGCGGCTGGCAGTCGAAACTCTATGCACCGTTTCTATTCCGGAAAATGAGAGAGGCCGTAAAAAAAGCGGACTATGTCAGCTATGTGACGCAGCATTTTCTGCAAAAAAGATATCCGGCGGCCAAAGATGCGGAAGTACTCGCTGCATCGGATGTACTGCTGCCTCCACTTGACGAAAAAATACTCTCCCGGCGAATCTCAAAAATCAGAAACATGAAAAAGAGGCTCGTTCTGGGAACGATCGCCAATCTCAATATCCAATACAAGGGGGTCGATGTCGCACTGAAGGCTATGGCAGAAGTGCAGCATCATCACCGGGATATCAGCATCGAATACCGTATCGCAGGAGGCGGTGACTCCACTTCATATGAAGTACTGGCCGGAAAGCTTGGCCTGGAGGGGCGTATTCATTTCGATGGCCTGCTCACCGGCGGCAGGGAGATTTTCGACTGGCTCGACAAGATCGATATCTATCTGCAGCCAAGTTATCAGGAGGGTCTGCCCCGATCACTTGTCGAAGCGATAAGCAGAGCATGTCCGGCCATCGGATCCTCGGCCGGAGGGATACCTGAACTACTGAACATCAATGCTCTTTTTCCAAGAGGAGAGAGTTCAATGCTGGCTGAAAAAATCGGGGGGTTGATCCTGAATAGCGATGCAATGGCTGCTGAAGCAAAAGAGAATTTCGACACAGCCAGACAATATCAAAAACGGATTCTTGAACCAAAAAGAAGACAATTTCTTCTAAAATATGCGGGACACAGCAGCCAAAGTATCAATGGAACAGATACTTTTTTGCCAACAGAAACGGGCGGATAAAGAAATAGGCCCAGCGGAAACCTTCCGGCAGATCGACAGCACGGTATTCATTCTTGGATGGCTTGAGTATGACTTTGTACAGATAGTGCAGTTTTGATTGTGCCGTCGGAAAAAGTTGCAGCATGGCGACCGTATTGTGCAGCATAATTTTATGCCGGGTCCAGTCATCAATGATGAAGTTTTCGAGTGTTCTCAGCCACTTCTGGCCTAAGAACTGCTCCCTGATCTCTCTGGGCAATGGGGTATCGAATAACGTGTGAGTCATATAGAGCCCCAGCAGAAACATCCGCTCAAAGCTGCTGTGCTCCATCTCCCTTTTGATAAACTGCCAATCCAGAGGGTGGGAACGTACCAGCACATCGATATCCTTGATCCACCCTATCCGCTCCCAGAGATGCTTGGAGCCATGCAGACAAAGGTAAATCAGCAACAATTCTGGAGCAAATGTCTTGATTTTCCTTCCATTGAGATCAATCTGCCTGGCTGTTTTCCATATCGTATCAGTATCGAAACTCAGAGGATAGTCATTGTCAAAAAACTGCCACTGCAGATCAATATGAATTTTCTTGCCAGAATGATAATAGACCATCTCTTTAGCGTTTTCATACCAAACAGTCTCCTGCTCGGGAGACATCATAAGGAAGGTTTTGTACCCCTCCGCTTCAAGTAAATGAGCCGCCCGGGCTCCATCTTTTTTGCGAATCAGGATATCCAGATCACCATATTGTCGCTGCGCAACATTACCGTAGAGAAGCAGGGAAAGCGTGGGACCCTTGAATGCAAGGGCTTCGATATCATTCTCCTTGAAAAGCGCCATAATACGAATAAGCTCAGCAGACATCAGCATATTTTTTTGAGCGATTGTCAAATTGATGGATTTCATTTCATTGAGAAGATTCTGAATCGATCCCACATAGGGCATGTTAATCCCCATATCGAGTTTTTTTATTCTGTAGTAAACAAGCGGTAAAACGCCATGGCGATTCGCATAAGCTATGAATGTAGAGAAATCAAGTTCTTTCAGCCTCCTTGCAATAGAATGATTATTCTCTTCACCCTGCCTGACTCTGCAGCACTCAACAATAAGTTCCAATTCTGAGGGAAGTAGTGCAAATAGGTTATTTCTAGACATTTTGAATTATAGCAAACAATAGTTTGAACCTTGTGGGGCAATTGTGCTATAATCACGGTTACATTAATTGAAACAAATAGAGTCAATAAAATTATTTTCATAATTTAAAGAGTAGAGATATTTTTTGCCGCTTTTTAACTGCCTAAAGAAAGATAGTTCTATATTGCCTCAAATAACAAGGAATAAAATTGGGTATCAGACAATACGAGACCGAAGAAGACGAATTTAATATCAAAGAGATTTTTTTAACCCTCTACCGCCATAAGATTTCCATTATTCTCATCACGATAATATTTACACTTTTTGCTGCGGTTCATGCCTACTTCAAGCCAAATATTTTTTCTGCGACGACCACAGTGGAGATCGGAACAGAAAGATCTGGCGGGAAAGCGGAAGATATCCTCGCTATGGCATCGACATCCGGCAGGATCAATACCGATACCGAGATACAGATTATCAAGTCGCGCTTTCTTGCGGAACAGGCCACACAAAATATCGATTTTGCGCACCGCTACTACACAACTGTCAGGCTCAGAGAAATAGAGCTCTACAAATCCTCCCCCTTTGATGTCAACCTGACGAAGGGCTACAATATCTCTTTTTTGCTTTTCCCTTATGATGATGAGAGCTACAGAATCGAAGCAAAAGGAGTTGATAAAGACAGCGGCGAGGCCTGGAAGTATGCCAAGATACACCGATATGGGGAGAAGGTCAGCAATAATCATTTTACTTTCACGATAACACGTAAAGAAGGAGAGAAGCTGAAGAATAGCGAATACCGTTTTGTGGTACTCAGTGAGACATCTGCAGCAAGTTCTGCTATGAGCGGTGTCAGTGTCAGAAAACTGGGTAAATATTCGAATATCATGGCGATAAGCTATAGCGACAGAGTTCCACTGAGAGCCCAGGAGTTCGTCAATGCATTGGCAGATGCCTACATCGCACAAAGTGTCTACAAAAAGACCAGAGAAGCGGCAAAAACGCTCTCTTTTGTAAGTGTTCAGCTCAAAAAGATCAGCAATAACCTGGAGCACTCGGCCCTCAATCTGGAAAACTTCAAAAAAGATACCGATACTGTCAGCCTGGAGACCAAGACACAGGGGGTAGTGGAGAGATTGGGTGACGCAGAGGGGAAACTGGCCACAATGGAGATCGAAGTAGGACTGCTGAATGCGCTCTATTCCCGGGTCAGGTCTGGCAAGGAGCTGGAGACCATCTCTGTGAGTGGCCTGAGTGACGAGTCTGGATCGGGAGCCCTCTCTTCTATGATTGAGGAACTGCGTCAGGCCGTGATGAAGGTCAAAATTCTTCGTGCAGACTTCACGGAACAATATCCCGAAGTTGTGAAATTGAGACGCCAGATCAAGCAGATGCAGAAGATGATTATTGAAACAATCAAAAGTATCAGAAAGAATTACGACGAACGCAAAAAGCTTCTAAAAAAATCGATTGACGAGCAGACAAAACTCCTGAACAAACTTCCAGAAACTGAGAGAGTTTATGGCGGACTTCAGCGTAAATTTGTCGTCAACGAGAAGATCTACTCATATCTGCTGGAGAAACAGGCTGCTACAGCAATCGCCAAAGCTGCAACCGTCAGCAAAAACCGTATCCTGGACAGAGCACTCTATCCCTCCTCTCCAATTAAACCCAACCGAAAAATGATCG
Source organism: Sulfurovaceae bacterium (assembly GCA_029933395.1). Lineage (GTDB taxonomy): Bacteria > Campylobacterota > Campylobacteria > Campylobacterales > Sulfurovaceae > SZUA-451. The sequence goes on from JAOZOG010000071.1 coordinate 9,107, forward strand.
TTCTCACTGGTATGCTGTTGGGACTGATCATCGGAATCGCCCTTGCTTTTCTCAGAGACTTCCTCGACGATACAATCAAAAACGACGAGGATATCGAACGCGGAACCAGTGTACCGCAGATGGGGACGATTCCACGCTTCGGGAAAGAGAGTGACAGTCTCATCGTGATGAAATCTCCCAAGTCTGCCGCAGCCGAGGCTTTCCGTAATATACGTACCAATCTGCAGTTTATGGCACCCGATACGGGCGCCCATGTGATCTCTGTCACATCGACCGTGGGGGGAGAGGGAAAGACGATGGTTTGTGCCAATCTTGGCGGAATCATCAGCCTGACAAACAAAAGAACGATCATCCTCAATCTCGA
>JAOZOG010000072.1:0-7868 GCA_029933395.1 Sulfurovaceae bacterium
CTGGGCCACACCGGACTATTTTGTGAGACTGGTTGAAAGGAAACTTGGGCAAACATTCGATCTGGATGTATGCGCTTATGACCACACTGCAAAAGCGCCGAAATGGTATACGGAAGAGGACGACGCATTGACAAAAGAATGGGATGAGCCATTATGTTATATGAATCCTCCGTATGGAGGAGCGTTGCCGGTATGGCTTGACTATGCAAGGAACCAGGCGCAGAAGCACGGAAACACGATTGTATGCCTCATCCCTGCAAGAACGGATACGGCGTGGTTCCACGATATAGCGGTAAAAGGAAAAATCATATTTCTGAGAGGACGTATCAAGTTCGAGCAAGATGGAACCACGAGCGGAAGCCCTGCATTTCCGTCGATGTTGGTAATGTTCGGAACCACGCCTGGCTTCCATACCTGGGACTGGAAAAAGGAAATGAAATGACGGCATGGAGATTAGCCTCTGCAAGCCATTCGGAACCCCCACCCATACCAGACTGTGCCCGGGGTTCCGATCGTTGGAATATGGGCCTTCCAGGGGGGTTTATGAGGGGGTTCGTTTGACAGGGGGAGGGGTTGTTGGATACCATTGCGGCATGAAAGACCTGAACAGATGCCCTTTCGAGAGCGAACTTTTTCCGACGATACGCAACCTTCACGCCATGGGCTTCAGTATACGGTCCATAGCGGCCGCTACGAGGATTCCGAGGACCACCTTGCAGGACTGGTTCCCGTCCATCGTCGAGGCGGACAGCGTAGCTGACGACGAAAAACTGGCCGTTCGGACCTACAAGAAGGCGAGACTGCTCGCAATGTCGATGCAGGCGTCTACCGAGAAGGTCGAGATTGCCGCTTTGAGCGCAATCGAGGACGACGAACCGATCCCTTCGGCAGGGGGTTCCGAGACGGCAAAGGACGACGCATCGATCGTCGAAGAGGTCAGGAATGACCTATGTTCCGAGTGACGAGACGCTTCGCCATTTCGTCTGGCGGAAACGTTACTTCGACGAGGACAACCGCACTCCGGTCTTCCATTACAGAATGGCGGACCACTACTTCAACTCACCTTCCTATATCAAACCGATAAGGGCCTTCCGGGGTTCCGGAAAGTCCGTATCGACCTGCTACGTCGCACTGCACAGGGCGGAGAAGCCCGACGCTTTCTATACGCTTATCGTCTCCGATACGGCTTCACAGGCCGAAAGCCTCGTCATGGACATATCCGATATGGTCCGGGGTTCCAGTCTTCCGTACAGGGTGGTACGGGACGTGAGGGGGGAGATAGAGCTGGAATGGCTCGGAAGGCGCTACTTCATCGTAGGCAAGGGTGCAGGGGCTTCGATGCGGGGGATCAAGCGGAACAGGAAAAGACCCGACCTCATCATCCTGGACGACATCATCAACGACGAGCTGGTCATGAACAGGATGCGGGTGGACAGGCTCAACCGATGGTTCTACAAGGCGCTTCTGCCTTCCCTGGATCCGAACGGAGAGGTCTATGCCGTCGGAACCCCTCTGTCGAGGAACGATCTGTTCATGCGCCTCTGCGAATCCCATCCCGTCCTGGACGTACCCATCGTTTCGCCTTCCGGGGTTCCGGCATGGCCAGACAGGTTTTCGGCGTCGTGGATCGAGGCGAAGTCCGAAGAGTATCGTGCCATGGGCATGGGAAGGGAGTGGAGCCAGGAGTATATGCTCGAACTCGTCGATTCGGACAGTTCCGTTTTCGAGATGGACAGGGTCAGGATCGTGCCTTCGGATACGGAACCCCCGAGGATGTCGGGATACGTCTGCGCACTCGACGGGGCGTTCAGCGAGAAGGAGCATGCCGACTGGTCGGCTTTCGCCGTCGTCGGTGTGACGATGGACGGAAGCTGGTGGGTATGGCCCTATCAGCTGAGGGGTTCCGTGTCGGATGTCATGGATACGCTTTTCTCGCTGCAAAGCCGGTTCGGGTTCGATTCGGTCGGCATCGAGAAGGGGGCTTTCCGGCTTGCCGTGAGGCCCGAGATGGAGAGGCGTATGGCGGACTACCAGCAGTGGATAAACGTGGACGAGCTGGATGTCGGGGGTTCCAAGACGAGCAGGATGGTGGCGCTTTCGCCCGTCGTCTCGTCCGGGAGGCTCACGATCGTCGATACCGGAGAGGCGGCCGAAGCCCTCGTCGAACAGATGGAGCTGACGGATATGGAAGCGTGCAGGGCGTCTCACGACGATCTTCTCGATGCGCTCTCTTCGGTGCTCCGCATGGATTCGCTGAAGTACGTCACACCCGTTCCCGACATGGATATGCCGTCCAGCGATACCCCCATGGCGGGGGGTTCCGATCCTCTGGGCAGGGAACCCCGGCAAAGGGGGGATGAAGAAGATTATGAAAGGATGATGTTTGGAACGGAATGAAAGACTCGACAGGTTTTCGAGGGATTACAGGCTGGCCTATTCGGCGAAGTCGGAAGTACAGGCCAACATAGACAGGTGGATAGACCTCTACGAGAGGGACGTTTCCGAGACGGTGAGGAACGGCGATTCGAACATCGTCGTCAAGGACGTGAAGCGTGCCGTGGAAGGTTTGGTGCCGAAGCTGGTCGAGACGTTCGTATCGACGCAGGACCTCGTCGTATCCGAACCCACGGCTTTCGGTACGGCTGTCGGAGCGAAGCTCAACGGAGCCATCCTCAACGAGGAGTTCGACAGGCTCGACAAAGGGGCTTTCGTCGAGGATATAGCCAGAACGCTCGTCATCCAGGGGACGGTCTGGATCAAGTCCGGCTGGAGGGGTTCCAGGGCGTATGCCTACGTGTGCAGGAACGATGCCGTCTTCACGGACCCTTCGGCTTCGTCCGAGGACGAGATGAAATTCCTCTGCTACCGCAGAAGGGTGTCCAAGATGGATATCCGGTCCAACGAGGCGTGGTTCGGCAGGGGGGCCTATGAAAAGGTGAAGGACGCCATGGCTTCCGGGGTTCCCGAAGAGAGCGGGGAGATGTCCGCCGTGGCCTACGAAAGGGGCAACGACAGTTCGTTCAACTTCGACGAAGGGGATGACCGGGGACTGGTCAACCTGATCGAGTATTACGGTTGGGACGACAACGGGAACCCCCTGCTTTTCATCTGGTGCGAGGACAACGGCGAAGTGCTCCGGGATACGGAATCGCCGTTTGGCGACAGACCCATCCCGTTCCACTCCCAGAGATTCATCAGAACCCCGGGTTCGCTCTGGGGGGAAGGGCTTCCCTCGCTGATAGAGGATTACCAGAAAGTCAGGACGGGTATCGTCAACGGGATCGTGGACAATATGCGGATGGCCAACAATTCGCAGGTCTTCATGCGGAAGGGGGCTCTGGACTACGTCAACTACAAACGGCTCCGTGCCGGTGAACGGTATATCCAGGTGAACGCCATGCCTTCCGAATCGATGGAACACGGCGCTTTCCATCCCATCACGCCTTCGGTCTTCTCCGTCCTCGAAATGTTCCAGATCGAGGAGGAGAACGTCACGGGTGTGACGAGATTCAGCCAGGGAAGCGATCCGAGGGCGCTTCAGTCCACGGCCCGGGGGATCATGAGCCTGTCGGCCATGGCGGAGCAGAGGACGACCCATGCGGCGAGGCTGATAGCCTTTCTGCTGGAGAAGGTGTCCGAATCGTGGATGCGTCTCAACAAGGCTTTCCTGCCGGACGTTACCGGCGTTACCGTGGATGGAACCCCCGGGGTTCTGGTAAGGAGGGACGAGCTTCCGGATGCCGAAGCGGCCACCGTCACCGTATCGGCGGGTACGGCGGGCGTCAAGGAGAAACGTATCCAGGACGCTTTGCTTCTGCTCAACGTCGTCAAGGGCAGCTCCCTCGGGGGTTCCCAGGTGGAGCAGGAGCTTATCGCCTCGATAGCGGAGACTTCGGGCTTCGAACCCCTGGCCAGGAAGATCAGGGCGATGGACGCTTCGTCCAATCCAGGGGCGGAAGCGGCAGCCATGGAGAAATCGTCCGAGCTGGAGCTCAACCGGGCCAAGGCGGTCAAGGAGATGGCTACGGCGAGAAAGGCGATAGCCGATGCCGAATCCTCGTCCATCAGGGCGAGGGCGGATCTGGTCGAGGCTTTGACGCCTCCGGCACGATAGGATAGAATACGGACATGACGAAAGGAGGGCAATCCCCATGGAACCCGAAATCAGTGAAAGACAGGAAATCGCCGAAGGGCAATCCGGAGACGGAACCCCGGAGGGAGAGGTGGAGCTTCTCATAGAAGACGAATACGGAACGGATACCGGACAGTCTGAAGACGTGACGGACGGAACCCCCGGAGACGAGACTCCGGAAGGGCAATCCGGACAGGACGATACGGATGACGCCGGCGGGGGTTCCGATGAAGGGGACGGTGAGTCCGTCGGATTGAAGTACGACCCTGACGAGAATCTCGACAGGAAATTCGTCATCAAACACGACGGGGAGCTTATCGAGACCGATCTGAGAGAGCTCAAGGAGTTGGCCCAGAAGGGGCTCGATTTCACGAAAAAGACGATGGCTCTGTCGTCGTACAGACGCATGATCGAGGAGCTCGAAGCCATGGGCGTCGATTCTCCGCAGAAGCTCAGGGAGATGCTTGCCGGAGAGACGGCTGACATTCCGGGGGGTTCCGATACCGAAAGGCAGAACCCCCGGGACGGGTACGTTCCCGAAGTGGAGAGGGTGGCGGAAGCCATCCTTTCGCAGCCTGACGGCGAAGAGTTCGGCGGGTTCGTCCGCAAGCTCCCGGATCCTGCCAGACAGGCTCTGGCACAGAACCCCCGGGCATTGTCCGGTCTCTACACGGATTTCCGGAACGGTATCGCTCCGAAGCTGTACGGAGAGGTCGTCAAGACGATGGCCATGAGACCCGATCTCGACTTTTTCCAGGCGTATGCCCTGGCGGGAAGGAAGGTCGTTCCGGGGGGTTCGTCGGAAGATGCCGATAAAGCCCCCCAGGAGCCCCGTAGAGGGACGTTCTCCAAAGCCATGGACGAAGTCCTTACCGATGACGATTACGTCCGTATGACGCAAAAGCTTACGTCTATCGAATAAATACAATAAAACAAGGAAAAACATATGTCAACACTAGTCTATTCAGATTCGCCTGGTACCGGACAGGTTCAGCTTCCGGCAAAACTGCGACAGTATTATGATCGCAACCTTCTCGAAAACGCTGTGGAGGAGCTTCTGCTCGACGCTTACGCAAGCCAGAAGTCTCTGCCCAAATTCTACGGTGACGGGGTTCGCTTCAGCCGTTACGAGCGGCTTCCCAATTTCGACGACACGCCGCTTGTCGAAGGCGTCGTTCCGGACAGCACTCCGCTGACCAAGACGGATATCGAGACGGCTTCGCAGGACTTCGGACAGTACATCCGCTTCACCGACAAGGTCATGGTGGCCCACGAAGACGGACAGCGCCTCATCAAGGTCATGTCCGACGAACTCGGCAAGAGTGCCGGAGAAAGCCAGGAGAACCTTCTGTTCAAGGCCGTCACTTCCGGGTCAAACGTCATGTACGCCGACGGAGCGGTGGACGACAGCGAAGTGATCTCCGGTCTGAAGAAGATCACGACCAACGACATCAAGCTGATGCGTCTTTCCCTTCGCAACCAGATCGCCAAAAAGGTCACGTCCATCATCAAGGGCTCGACCAAGGTCGGAACCCAGCCGATTCCGGCGACGTACATCATGTTCGCCCATCCGGATGTCGTAGCGGATCTCGAATCGCTGGTCGGATGGAAATCCGTCGAGACCTATGCCGGAGCGGGTGGAACCCCCCTGAAGGCGGAAGTCGGGTCTATCGACCAGTTCCGGGTCATCGAGACGACGCTCTGTCCCATCGATACGACGACTGATCCCAACGTGCCCGTCCACAAGGTCGTGGCGTTCGGCATGGACGCTTTCGCACGGGTATCCATCCGTGGACGGAAAGCCCCTGAATTCATCTTCAAGAATGTCGGTACCGGGGGTTCCGAAGACCCGTTGAACCAGCTGGGAAGCTCCGGCGTCAAGTTCAGCCATGCAGCCGTCATCACGAACAACGCATGGCTCGTGGAGATGCACACGACCTCCAGCTACAGCTGAGGGGGTTCCGATGAACAAGCTATACGACGGCCTCGGTGAGGCCGTGAACAGCCTCAACACCTTTCAGGAGGTCAGGAACATCCTGGGCGTCATGCTTAAAGGCGACGCCCTTCCGATGCCCTACATTTCCGAAGCGTTGCAAGGCACGCCGATCAGAACGAACAGGAAGTACACGGGCAACCTCGACGACCTGTTGCTGGCCGGAAACTATCTCGTCGGGACTTCCGCTACAGGAACCCCGGCAGACGGCAATCTGGGCTGGCTGGACGTTTACGTCTTCATCGAAGGAGACGGAACGGTCCGTGCGATGCAGCGATATCTCACCTACGATATGTCCTCCTACCACCATCGGAGATACGATGAAAACGGCTGGGGAGCCTGGTCGTAACGATATATGGAGCCCCCTCTCCCCGGGGGTTCCGGTATGCCGTTACGGTATAGATCAAAACAGAAGGAGAAGGCATAATGGGTAAGCCTTACAAGATAGATTCGATAGCGGCCTACAAGGCCCTGACGGGCCGTGAGCCTGCGAAGGAGATCAAAGACGGAAGGGACACGAAGACGTTCCTCCGGGACGTGACGCTCCACCAGACGATGGACGGAAAGCCGATGTGGACGAAAGCCCACGAGAGGGGCTATCTCACGAACGGGCTTCCGACCCCGTGGAGAAAGGTCAGGGTCGAGAACAAGTACGGTTCGGGCGAGGTGACGGCTTTCGTCGGAGCCAACTACCGGACCAAGGCCGGAGAGGTCAAAAACTTTCAGGCGCACTTCGTCCTTGGCGAAGAGGTCGAAATGCCTGAAACGGCGATAGCCAACCTGAAAAGGGCGAAGACGTTCCGGCAGTTTCCGGAAGTCGTGGACGGCGAAAGACGCAATATCGTCAGGCAGGTCCAGAAGTACATCGTCGAAACGCTCTGACGCTCTCCGTTACGGAACCCCCCACGGCATGGGACGGAACCATACCGGTCCATCCCGGTCTGCCGTCCGGGGGTTCCATCTACAAAGACATCCGCCCGAAGGCGGCTCTCCAACATCCCCGTACCAGACGACAACCAGAACGAAACGAAACCATCACAAAGGAAAGACAATGTTTGAATCCATACTCGATTTCGGAACCGGGCTTTTCGATACGCTCACGACTCCGAGACAGATCACTCCGACGGTCTCGCCGACCATTTCCGGCACGATGTCCGGAACCCCCACGGTGAATCCCACGATCGACAGCGTATCGTCCGGTACGTTCGATCCGTTCGCCTCCGGGGGTTCCAGTGCGCAGAGCGTAGGCATGTACGGGCCGTCGCTTCTCGAATCTCTCGTATCGACCGGGGGTTCCATCGCCAACATCGCCGGAGGGATAGGCTCGCTCAACGCCGCCAACGAGGCGGTGGACATCATGGCGGAGCGTCAACGCATGAGCGAAGACGCCTACCGAAGGTATCTGGCGGAACAGGAAAAACGCCAGAGCCTGAATTTCTGAGGGGGATCCGATGGCATTCTCACCGGCATCCGGCACAGGAACGGGACTCAGGTACGATCCGAGGGACAGAGACCTTCTCGGCGTGAAAGGGCCGAACGTATCGCCTTACGGCATAGCGAACGCCTACTCGGCGGCCGGAAGGATGTTCGGCTCGGCTTCGGAGACGCTTTCGGGCATGATGCGCGACGAGCGTGAAAGACAGCGGCAGGCCAACGTGGCGGGGGCTCTGTCCAGACTCGGTCTGCCCGAACCGGGAGAGAACCCCGTCGAATACTACAACCGGGCCGTCAACACGATGATCT
>JAOZOG010000072.1:7878-9468 GCA_029933395.1 Sulfurovaceae bacterium
GGGCTTCTCCGGAAGACGCCGTATCGATGGCGACACGCAGGGTCAAACCCGTCATGGACAGGGAAAACGCCATGCGTGAAGCCGCCATCGACCTCGCCACGATCGGAACCCCGGACTACGGGACGCTGAAGGACGACAACGGCAACCTCTACCTGTTCGACAAAAAGACGGGAAACGTCAGGCAGGTGCAGTCCTCTCCGGAAGGGTACGTCAGTCCGAAGAACGTCCAGCTCGTCACCGTCACCGACAGGGACGAATACGGCAACGAGACGACGAGAATCGTTCCGGTGGACAAGCGTACCGGAAAACCCATATCCGGACGGACCGGGGGTTCATCCTCCGGGGGTTCATCCTCCGTAATGGCCCCTGGCGGGCCCGTAGAGCCACGATCGGAACCCCGGACGGGTTCTGGCCTTCCAGGGACTGTCGTGGGCCGTAAAAGGCCCACTGTGAGCCAGCAGGACAGAGACGCGGCACTGGCCACGAAAAAGGCCATGGACGACCTCGACCAGATCGAGAAGCTCTACTCCGGAGACATCGTCGGACCTCTCGATACGGCCATATCGACCGGATTCAACGCTCTCGGAATCAACAGCGAGAGGGCTGCCAGAAACCTGGAACTGAACCAGGTGTTGCAGAACCTGAAGGCCAACCTCACCGACGCCCTCATCAAAGGGGTTCCGTCCGACAGGGACTTGCAGATGATCGAGGAGATGCTTCCCTCGGTCTCGGACAGCGAAGAGGTGTTCGAAGCCAAGATGAAGCGTATCCGTGAAATCCTCGGCAGGCAGAACGAACTGGCGAAGGAGCAGGCCGCACCGAGAGGCCAGGGCTATCTCTACGAGGATAGGGAACCCCGGGGCTCCATGACGGTGGACCGGACGACGCCGTGGAATGGTCGAGAGACATCGACGGGAAGCCCATCTACCGATCGACGGACGGGAGGTGGTACTATGCCGACTGAAGTGCCCATGGAAAAGATCCCGAAACGTGAAGTCCCTGCCGACAGGATGCCGGTATCCGGACGTTCGATAGGGGTTCCGGCCGGTAACGTCGTGAAAGACGGCGTCACCTACGTCAGGAACCCCCTGGGCGAGCTGGTGCCTTCACCGACCGATCAGGACCGGTCGATAGGGGCCGGTGTCAGAAACCGTGCGGACGAACTGCTCGGAAAGATCGGCCTGGGCTCCATCGGCCGATCCGAACCCGCCTACGAACCCGCAGGGAGGTTTGGCGAATACGCCGTGGACGAAGCCCTCACGACGCTCATCGGAGGCGGTCTTGGCAAAGCGGCGCAGCTTGGACTCAGGGCGGGAAGGAAAGCCGTCGTATCCAACGTGCTCAGGACAGCCGACAAAGTGAAGGACAACATGAAGGCGAAAATCACCGCTCCGCCTTCAGGGAACCCCCGGGCTCCGGTATCGGAAAGCCGTGGCAGGACAGCCACGGACAGACTGTTCGACGGAGCCGGATCGGGGCTGGAAGACACCATGAACGTCGGGGATATGGTCAACCCCGGAGCGGCCTATGTCGCGGCGAACGTATCGGGAAAGATTCCAGGGTTCGTGGCGAGGGGTGTGAACTTCGTCA
>JAOZOG010000339.1 GCA_029933395.1 Sulfurovaceae bacterium
AGGCTCTCTTCATTGATTTCGATGGCTTTCTCGACGTGTTCCGATGTCACTTCGTCCGCCATGTTCACGAGCCCCAGAAGAGCTGCGAGTCTTTCCACCTTTTCGAGACCCGTTTTTCTCATGTCGTTGACCAGCGTTTTGTTTTCGTTATACATTTCGAAAGCCAGATAGAGATATTGCTCCAGTGTTTCGTGTGCCGACTTGTCGAATTCGATAATCTTCTTGTTTTCCAGATAGGAAACGAAATTCTTTGTGTATTCGTTGAGCCAGTCGGGGTTCCATTCCCCTTCGAAAAGTTGCTCTCCGCTTGTCTCGTTCCAGATGAAAAACGTCCGTCTTGCGAATCCCGAATGAATCATCTCGACCAGAGACTCGTGCTTCTTGATATTGCTTTTGAACGGAATCGGCGATCCGAACAGAAGCACGTTTGTCGGTACATCGCTGACGGGATCGTATTTCTGATTGACATTGACCGATCCGTCGGCTTTCGCCGATTGCCACAACTGCATCAAAAGCACCATCGTCTCCTGATTGAACTCGGCTCCGAACTCCGTCGAGACGACATTCAGCGATCCGATATCCGTTCTGTCGTAGAAATTCGCAACCCTCATCATCCCTTCAAGGGAACCCCGGAGGGCGAGTTTGTATTGCTTGGGGACGATATAGTTCAGCTCCTCGTTGGCCTTGTCGCCTTCCGGGGTCGGTCCGTTGAGTTCGACGAATCGATGTCTCGCTATGAACGGATAGTCTCTGACGAATTCCCAGAACATATCTTCCGAAGCGAAGAGGGAAATGTCTTTTCCTCCTCCGCTTTTTGCGAAAGTGATGCCGAAGAAATTCACATACTGGCTTGTTCCGCCGTTTTTGTATTTGATTCGATGGAGCCCCGCAAGCGAGGAAGCTACGAAAAGGAAACTGTTTCGAATGATTTCCTTATCGACGACAATCCTCGACTTTGCGCCTATTTTCTTTTGAAGCTCACCAACCAGAGGATTTAGCAAGTCCATTACATACTCCTACTTTTCTTGTTTCTACTTTTCGCAGAGCAACATTCCAGTTGAGGAGTATTCTATATATATCGACTGGAATACCTACTTTCCGCCAATCTTCTCTTTTTTCGTCACCTACATTTATTTCAAGCAAATCATGTTCACGAAGAAGTCTTTCTTTGAATGATTCGTTGAGAGCTATATCGGAGAGTTTTTTGTAGGCGCTATAGGCAAGATCGGCTGTTTCTTTCTCTTTTCCGAGAATTACAGTGACATAACGCTTTTCGCCTTTTTGGACTTGCTTTCCACGATAAAAGCGGATTGACCAAATGCCATTGGCATTTTCAATCAGACCAATGGAACTGATTTCTGCGAAATCGAATTCCGCTTCGATCAATTTTTTGGCAACGAGAGCCCCTATTGATTTTTCGATAGGTGTCATAACAAACTTTCTGGTGAATGAATTAAGGGGAGGAATACGAAGCACCACCAAACGTATTTCTCTGCAAAGCCCTTTGTCCAGAACCCCCGGAGAGGGGATTCGAGAGAATACGTCCAGTGGTGCTGGACAAAAGGCTTGAACGTATTATGCCAGAATAAACTTAAAATAACGTAATTGGAACCCTGGACGAATAGCCAATATATTTATTTATAAATAGGGTTCAAAATAAATAGGGTAGGACAGTAGCTAAGCTACTACCCTACCCTATATTTTTTTTGAACCCTACCTAAAGGTAAATAGCCTGGGCGCCGGCGGGGGTTCCTATCTGTTCAACAGACAATACTCGACCAGCTTCTTCGCCATGATGTCTCCGGCCTCTACGCTCTTGTACAGAAGCGCTTCTCCATATTCGTCCAGGGCTTCGCTTTCGAGGTCGATCAGCATCTCTTTCAATTCATGGCTGAGGTGCACCGGGGTTCCTGCATAGTGCATGTAATGCGTAATCAGACTCGTCCCCAGCAGGAGGGGGTTCGTCGTCTCGTATCCGGTCATGCCTTTGATTACGGTTTTGACGACCGTGTCATAGTCCTGAGCCAGTTCCTGATTGAGATACCACATTTTCAGTTTTCGTCCCAATTCCCTCATAATCCAGACCACCCTCTCGTCCGGGGGTTCCTTGAGCTCTTCGCACGACTCCCTGTAGACCATCATGTTCGAGATGGCTGCGAAGAGAATATAGACTCCTGCCCGGTCAAGGGCTTTCATTTTTCGTTTCTTCTTTCGGGCCATAGCCTTTCTCCTCTCTGTATATTTCGACCATTTCCGGAAAATCGTCCGCAATGGCCTCTAAAATCTCTTCTTCGTCGTAGGCATACCCAAGGTCGGATAAAGCATGGATCGTTGATTTTATAGCGCTTTCCATGCTTCCTGCGGTCATATCCCTGATTTTTTCCAGTGAATTTTCCAGAAAATACAATTCTCCGTTAAAATCGTCGT
>JAOZOG010000340.1 GCA_029933395.1 Sulfurovaceae bacterium
TTATCAAATTCCACAACGCCTTCATATTTGGAAATATCGATTTGAAACGGAAAGTAGAGCGTGAAACTTTGGGAATCAATCAGCGTCATTGTTTTGGCTATTTCCTGATAGTTCATCCGTCGTATATATTCTTGGAAATGTTCGATATTGTTTTCAAGCCCATGATCATAATTTAGCACCGCTTTTTCGATCTCCTTCAAAACTGGTTCATAAAATTTACGATACTCTTTTGTGAGTAAAATATCACGGTATTTCTGCTGCTTGAGATTAAAAGCGACCCGATGGTCTCCTTTGTAGATTTTTACCGCATCATCCATATCAAAAAAGAGAACCATCGCATCCTCTTTTTTGCAACTTCTATTGATACGTCCCATGAACTGCTCTTCACCATCAAGTGTCGAAATATCTTTCAATCCGCAATCCATGTCGATATCCACACCTGCTTCAATAACCTGCGTGGCGATCAGAATCATTGGTTTATTCTCTTTCGTTTTATTGATCACAAATTGACGATATGCTTTATTGTCATCCCCGCTAAGCTCATATACATAGTCATACAGCCCGCTCATACTCTCATAAAACTCTCTCGCACTCTGTTTCTTGATAAATTCAATCAGTATTTTCGGATACTTCCGGTGTATTTTTTCCAACACTGCTTTGAGTCGCTCAAAATCGACTTTCCCCTCATCCAGGAGTGAAAAATCAGCTTTGACACGATCTTTAAAATAAGGACTTTTAAAAAAATAATCTCTTCTTTGTATGAGTTCGACAAATCCTTTCGTATCATTCAGAAAATAGTCCAGTTTCGGCAAAGTGGCAGACATGATAATAAACTTGATATTGAGCGTTTTCGCATATTTTTCAAAAAATGCGATCATATACCACCAAAGTGTATTGTTGTAACTTTGGATTTCATCGATGATCACCACACTGTTTGCCAATTGCCAGAGAGGAAAATTATCCTCTTTTGTTGTCCCAAAAAGAATATCAAAAAGCCTTACATGTGTTGTCAGGATAAACTCGGAATGGTAAAAAAGCCGACTCATATAAGATTTCTCATATCTACTCTCTTCTTCCTCCTGATCTGCTTCCGGTAATGGTGTCACTGAATTGATCACTTGCATATCGATCACATCTTCAAATATCTCTTTAAAAACATTTTTGGTTTGCTCGACAAGTGTATTGAAAGGGAAAATATAAAAAACCTTGTTTAAAGCAGCATCGTTTTCCAAAAGTTTTAAAGCCAAATTAATAGAGGTGGTTGTCTTACCGCTTCCGGTCGGTGCTTCGAGGTAAAAAATATTTTGATTGAGATTTACCAAAAGGTTCTTCTCGGCTTCACAAAACATTTCATTGCGCAGTTCATTGATACCTTCCGGTTTTGGGAAACAAGAGACAAAAACCTGAAATTTTTCCTGCAACTCTTTTTTTCTCCTGCTATCCATCAATCCGAATGATTTCACTCTGAAATTTGCCATATATGCTATCGTTGCATAATAGTCACTGGAGATCAGCAGTGAAAAGAGTAGTTTGTTCAAAATATAAAAAGAAAAATCAACTTTAAAGTACTTTTCCAGATCCTCTTTGACATTGAAAAATGCGATATGTTTCTTCTTCTCCTTTTCAAGATACTCTTCAAGTTTACCGAGCCTCCCATGATGTTTTTCGATTTGATAAGCAAACCCGTAAAGGATATAAACCAGACGATAGTACGCATCATCATCCACAATCACATCCAACTTTTCAAGGTAATAAGAGATATACGCCAAAGCCCCCCGGTGGGAATGGAAAGAGTCATCACACTTTTTGAAACTTTCAAAAAGTATGTTTTGCATCTTCCTTGCCTGAAAACATGGGTTTGTTTTGCCAAGATCGTGTAGATAGACAGCATTGTAAAACATTTCTTTGATCAGCGGAGCATGCACATTATCTATATCTATGTTTTCTATGCTACTCTCGATAATGACTTCAAGGTTTTTCGCTTCTAAAATCTTTAAAAAATACGCTTTTGTTTCTTCTAGGTGGTCTGATAACATTTCATCGGGCGTATGCGCCAAATATCTCTCATCGACACCAAAGTGATCCAACGAAACGAATATGTCATCACTCATAGAAAAAAGATATTCTCATCATCTATCTGGTAGATATCTTCATAATTACTCGACTCAGCTTTGTAGTTCGTAAACAGCAGTTTTTCAAACTCATAAAAATGATACTCTTTCTGTAGCCTCACAGGAGAATGTTCTTTAAACAAATAGGCGAGTTCGTTCCGAGGGGCATGTTTCGAGAGTCTAATATGGTCTTCGGTAAAAAGTGAGGCAATTTTTTGGTTTGATTCCCATGGTGACGATAGGACTTCTTTGACAGACGTTATTTTCGCAGGATGATCATTTTTGCCCAGATAGGGAATAAACACA
>JAOZOG010000341.1 GCA_029933395.1 Sulfurovaceae bacterium
ATCGCCCGCTTGAGCCAGGAGGTGAAGCAGATATCGGGATAGAGTTGTCTGTTCTTCAGCAGGGCAGCCGCCTCTTTCGCCTCCTCTTTTCCATGTTCGCTCAGCTCTACATCTGTCCAGCCGGTGAAGAGATTTTCTTTGTTGTAGAGACTCTCTCCGTGGCGCAGCAGGATCAATCGCGTGCTCATCGCTTCTCTCCCTCCTCCAGCATTCTTCCGATCGGGGCATAGAATTTTCCGATATACTCTTTCATCATTCTTCTGGCACTGAAAGCCGGCGAGATGCTCTTCATCGCCTCTTTCATCATCGCGATCCAGGCTCCGGGAAGTTTCCTCTCATCCAGTTCATAGTAGAGAGGGACGATCTGCCTCTCTATGGTATCGTAGAGTGCCTGCGCATCGTCTGTATCGTCGGAGCGCTCGCCACCGAAAGACCAGCCGTTTTTGCCGTTGTATCCCTCCGGCCACCAGCCGTCCAGAGAGGAGCAGTGCAGGGTACCGTTGATACTGGCCTTCATCCCGCTGGTACCGCATGCTTCCATTGGGATGAGCGGGTTGTTGAGCCAGACATCGCAGCCGCGTACCAGATATTTGGCGACACTCTCCCCATAATCCTCGACAAAAGCGATGCGCCCTCTGAATCTGGGATCCTGTGCGATTTTGAAGATGCGCTGCAAAATCATTTTGCCCGGATTGTCCGATGGGTGTGCCTTGCCGGCGAAGATGATCTGTACGGGGCGTTCGAAGTTGTTGATGATCTTCTCCAGACGATCGAGATCGTGCAGTATCAGATCGGGGCGTTTGTAGTGGGTCATCCGTCTGGCAAATCCTATCGTCAGCACATCAGGATCGAGCATGACGCCTTCTGCCATCGCGATCACCGGATCGATCCTCTCGTCCGCCCATTTGCGGCGTACCCGTTCCCGGATGAAATTGACCATGCGTACTTTGTAGGTATAGTGCAGGTTCCAGAGCTCCCGGTCGTCGATGCTTTCGACAGGCATCCAGATATCGGGATTGTCCTGCATCGTCAGCCAGTTTTCGCCCAGTGTGCCATTGAGTGTTTCGAAGAGTTCATCGCCCAGCCAGGTCGGCAGGTGCACACCGTTGGTGATATAGTCGATAGGTGCTTTGGCGCTTTGCTCTTCACTGAAGACACCTTTCCATATCTCTCTGCTGACTTCGCAGTGTTTTTTGCTGACACCGTTTCGGTAATTGCACATCTTGAGTCCAAAGACTGTCATATTGAAACCGGACTCCGGATGATCAGGGTTGATTCCAAACTGCATAAACTGCTCTTTGTTCATCCCGAGACGCTGCCAGTAGTCGCCGAAGTAGTGACTCATCATATCGAAACTGTAAACATCGGTTGCGGCTTGAAGCGGTGTATGTGTCGTAAAGACGGAGCTTTTTCGTACCTGCTCGATCGCACGCTCCAGCGTCATTCCCTCATTCTCCATAAAGGCACGGACCCGTTCAAAAAGAGCGAATGCGGGATGCCCTTCGTTGAGGTGCAAAATGGCGTATTCGATCCCGAGCTCCTCAAGGACACGATAGCCGCCGATCCCCAGGACGATCTGCTGACGCAAGCGCTGGTTGAGATCAGGGACATAGAGGTGCGACGAGATCTGCCGGTCCCATGGGTCGTTCTCTTCGATATCGGTATCGAGCAGATAGAGTGTCACCCGTCCGACGTTGATCTTCCAGACACTGGTATAGACCGGTGGATCGATGAAGGGCACCTGTATCGTCATATGCCTGCCCTCACTGTCCAGCACTCTCTCGATGGGAGCGATATCCTTGTCTATCGTCTCGTTAGCACCATTCTGCCAGCCATCACTGCCTATCACCTGCCGCACATAACCCTGCGGATACATAAACCCGATCCCCACCATCGGCAGTCCCATATCACTGGCCTCCTTGAGGATATCGCCCGCCAGAAAGCCCAGTCCACCCGAGTAGATCGGTACGGAGTGATGTAGCCCATACTCGGCGCAGAAGTAGGCGATCGGGAGTGGCTCTGTTTCGCCCAGGAGGGTTTTGTCATCCATATACCCCCTGAAAAGCGCGAGAACGTAGCGGTACTCCTGCATAAACGTCTCATTCTTGCAGAGCTTCTGCAGTTCATCCGACGGAATCTTTTTGAGCATCGCAATGGGATTTTGACCGCTCTCTTTCCAGAGATAGGGGTTGAGGTGTTTGAAGATATTTTTGCCCTTGGGGTTCCAGGTCCACCAGAGATTGAGTGCGATCTCACCCAGTCCGGAGATCTCCTCCGGAAGTTCGGGTATGGCGATATTGGCCGATGGGTCTTGCTTGATCATGGAGACTCCTTTCGGATATTTTAGCACAGCTTTGAGTCTAAAGCAGAAGTTTAAGATTTTTTCCAATAAAATAAACTATAC
>JAOZOG010000342.1 GCA_029933395.1 Sulfurovaceae bacterium
AAAGACGCGTTGGCAGTCTATGACGGTGAAATTCTCCGCTACTACCTCATCTCGGTACACTATCGCAACGATTTCAACTTCAACGAAGAGGATCTGCTGACAGCCAAAAAACGGCTGGACAAACTCTACCGTCTCAAAAAACGCATCATCCCAGGCAAAGCCTCTGCCCCCTCCAAAACCTTCAAAGAGGCACTGTTCGAAGCGATGGCCGACGACCTCAATGTCTCCAAAGCACTCGCCATCATCGACGAGATGCTTGCGCAGACCAACGAAAAACT
The DNA here is from genome assembly GCA_029933395.1 of Sulfurovaceae bacterium. Classification (GTDB taxonomy): domain Bacteria; phylum Campylobacterota; class Campylobacteria; order Campylobacterales; family Sulfurovaceae; genus SZUA-451. The sequence goes on from JAOZOG010000342.1 coordinate 279, forward strand.
CGATACAAACCCCAAAGATAAAGCACTCAAAAAAGAGACGCTTGCCAATATCGAACTGATCGACGAGATATTGGGCTTTGGCGCCAGCGATCCCTTCGCCTACTTCCAGATCGGTATCGACCCGCAGCTCAAATTGGAGATCGAAACATTGATAGAGGAACGAACGGCGGCAAAGAGGGCAAAAGATTTTGCAAAATCGGATAAAATTCGTGACAGACTGACCGCAATGGGTATCGCCATAATGGATACGCCCGAGGGGACAGTTTGGGAAAAAATGTGATATAATCGCAACACTATTTTGAGGAGTACCCGTTAATGAAAAAGTATTTAGCAGCACTTGTCTGGATCTCTCTATTTGTCTCGCAGCAACTCTCAGCCGGAGAGTCATCCACTCAGATCTACGCCAGTGAATTAGAGATCAAAGACCCTGAACAGTATGGGTTTATCGGCCTGGTGGGAGGATATCTCGATCTGGAGCAGAGTCTACAGGCTGAAGCGATCTATTTCCCCAGAACCGAAAGCAAGGGAGTGGCCGGAATACGAGCAGGGATTCAAACCAATGTATGGAGAACAATGTTCACCGCTGAGAGCAATTTCGAATCCTATCAAGCCTTTCTCATCGAAGCGGACAGAACGGTCGTGGCAGGACTTATGGAAGGAAAAGGCCGCATCTACCTGGGTGTTTCCGGAGGATGGATCAAGTTCTATGGTGACAGAACATCTATCTACGAAGATGTACTTGTTGATTTTGAAGATTACGGATATGCATATGGAGGTAATGTCGGCTTTATGTACTTTCTCTCAGATCAGGTCGATCTTAGTCTCGAATACCGCTACCTCTTTACCTCAAGCAGCTGTTCACTCGAAGACCTCCAGGGGTTCAATGTCGCGCTGCACTACTTTTTTTAGGCCTCTTCCGAACTCCTGAAAGCTCCTGCGGCATCGTGCCGCCTAAACTTTTTTGGCTATAATACCCCACTTTATTTACGGAGCATTTTTTGTCACTACTATCCTACGAAAACATCAAGAAAATCCTCTTCAAATTCGACCCCGAAACGGCCCACACGCTGGCAGGGTTCGGTCTGAAAAGCCTGGCACACTGTATGCCGCTGATGCGTCATTTCAAAAATACGTATTTCATCTCTCATCCGATGCTTTCACAGAGACTATGGGGGCGGACCTTTCACAATCCTGTCGGCCTGGGGGCAGGTTTCGACAAGAACGGCGAATATATTCTGCCTATGCCGGCTCTGGGCTTTGGCTTTACCGAGATCGGCACAGTGACACCAAAACCCCAAAGGGGAAATGATAAACCGAGACTCTTCCGCCTGGTCGAAGAGCAATCGATACAAAATGCTATGGGCTTCAACAACAAGGGCAGCCATACGATGCTACAGCGTCTCAAAAAACTCTACTTCTTCGACTACCCCATCGGTATCAATATCGGCAAAAACAAAGTGACACCGGAAAACGAAGCACTCAATGACTATGAGACACTGCTCAAAGCCTTCAGGGACTATGGGGATTATGTCGTGATCAATATCTCTTCGCCCAACACACCCGGCCTCAGGGATCTACAGAACGAATCTTTCATCTCTGCCCTGTTCGAGTTGGCAGGGACGATCACGGACAAACCCATTCTACTCAAGATCGCTCCGGATATGAGCGCTGAAGACGCGATCGCTATCTGCCAGGTCGCCATCGACGCCGGTGCCGCCGGTATCATCGCCACCAATACCACTATCGACTATTCACTGACACCCAATGCCAAAGATTTCGGCGGTATCAGCGGTGCATTGCTGACAGAGAAAAGCTACATGCTCTTCAGAGAACTGGGCAGAGCCTTTTACGGTAAGACACTGCTGATCAGCGTCGGGGGTATCGATTCGGCAGAGGAGGCCTATCGCCGCATCAAAGCCGGTGCATCACTGGTGCAGGTCTACAGCATGCTGATCTACAAAGGCCCCGCACTGATCAAGGAGATCAACGAAGGCCTGATCAGGCTGCTCAAGGCAGACGGATACACGCATATTTCTGAGGCAATCGGCGCAGATTGGAGAGAGAGCAAGTAGGTAGCAGGTAGCAGGTAGCAGGTAGCAGGTAGCAGGTAGCAGGTAGCAGGTAG
>JAOZOG010000073.1:0-6708 GCA_029933395.1 Sulfurovaceae bacterium
ATCGGATGCAAAATCCTTCGAATCTGTCATATGAACCGCTGTTCCGTCGGGATCGCGACCCAGGAGGAGAAACTCAGAGAGCACTACGAGGGCTCTGTCGAGCGTGTGATCAACTACTTCACGCTGCTTGGAGAAGATGTCAGAGAGATCCTCGCATCGCTGGGATACAATTCACTTGAAGAGATAATCGGCCAAAACCATCTCCTCGAGGCACTCGATGACGAATTCAGTAAAAAGTTTTCATTTGACAAACTGCTGTATAAACTGGATGGTCCCAATACCAGACAGGTTCCATTCAACGAGCCTTATGATACCAATAGATACGAAAAAGAGATCCTCAAGGAGCTGATGCCTGCGATCAAAAATCCAAACGATACGATTATTCTGGAGAAAGAGATAAGCAACCTGAACCGAAGTTTCGGAACACGCATATCCGGAGAAATCGCAAAATACTATGGTGACAAGGGATTGCCGGAGGGCACGATCGATATCCGCCTGAAGGGAACGACAGGGCAATCGCTCGGAGCCTTCCTGATCAACGGTGTCAGCCTCCATATCAACGGAGCCGGAAACGACTATATCGGTAAAGGAATGAACGGCGGACGTATCGTCATCACAGCGGACAAAAGCGGCCCCGGCTTCTCTCTGGGCGGCAACACATGTCTCTATGGCGCTACGGGCGGAAAACTCTATGTTAACGGACAGGTCGGAGAGCGCTTCGGTGTACGAAACTCCGGTGCCATTGCCGTGGTCGAAGGTACAGGTGACCACCCCTGCGAATATATGACCGGCGGCGTGATCGTCATCCTGGGAAGAACCGGCGTGAATTTCGGGGCCGGAATGACAGGGGGTGTCGCATTCGTTTACGATGTCGATCATGTCTTGGTGGAAAATATCAATCAGGAGCTGGTAGAGGCCCGAAGGATCGATACAGAAGACACAGATATCGAACGCTACTACCTGAAAAAGCTGCTCAAAGATTACTACAATGAGACCAAAAGCAAACAGGCCAAAAAAATCATCGATAATTTCAGAGTAGAGATCCGGAACTTTTGGATGGTGCGCCCAAAAGATATGAAAGGACCTCTGTTGATAGAGGAGGGGGAATAAGATGCTTAGATTTTTTGATTTAGAGAGAATTGATGCGAAAAAGCGTGATGTAGTCGAGAGAACGAAAGATTTTGACGAGATCTATGAACTCTTCAGCCCAAATAAGGCACAGCAGCAATCAGATCGCTGTATTCAGTGTGGCGACCCCTATTGCCATAATGGATGCCCGCTGCATAATTTTATCCCCCAGTGGCTTCGACAGACAGCCGATAAAGATCTGGAGTTCGCTTTCGAGCTCTCAAACGAATCTTCGCCCTTTCCGGAGGTGATGGGCCGCATCTGTCCTCACGACAGACTCTGTGAAGGTGCTTGTACGCTCAATGACGGTTATGGTGCGATCACGATCGGGTCAGTAGAGACTTATATCAGCGAAGAGGGGTTCAAAAAAGGACTCAAGCCCACCTTTTCGGAGAAAAAAATTGGTAAGAAGGTGGCAATTATCGGTGCAGGGCCTGCCGGACTTTCAGCTGCGACCTTCCTCCTGAGAGAGGGGATCGATGTGGAGATCTTCGACAAGCAGAAAAGACCGGGTGGTTTGCTGACCTATGGTATCCCCGGTTTCAAACTGGATAAACATATCGTTGCACGCAGAGTAAGATTCCTTGAAGAGGAGGGTGCAGTCTTTCATCAGAATACGGAAGTGGGCAAAGATATCACTTTTGACGAGTTGAGTGCCGAGTTCGATGCGGTATTCATCGGAGTCGGTGCAACGAAGGGCAGACGATCCGGACTTGACGGTGAAGAGGCCCCCAATGTCTATCAGGCGATGGATTTTCTCACGGCGATCCAGAAGAAGATCTTCGGCGAAGAGACAGATGTGCAGGTCGATGTCAAAGAGAAGCGTGTCGTCGTGATCGGCGGTGGTGATACGGCGATGGACTGTGTGCGTACCTCTCTGCGTGAGAAGGCGAAAAGTATCACATGTCTCTATCGTCGGGATTCCAAAAATATGCCAGGAAGCCGCAAAGAGTATATCAATGCCAAAGAGGAGGGGGCGACGTTTGAGTTCCAGTCGTCACCCAAAGCGCTGGTTGTGAACGATGAAGGCAATGTCATCGGCGTGGAGATGGTGAAAACCAGACTGGGAGAAGCCGATGCAAGTGGCCGACAGAGAGTCGAAGAGATCGCCGGAAGCGAGTACGTCGTCGATGCAGATGTCGTGATCTTTGCACTGGGCTTCGATACAGTCTCCTACCCCTTCCTCGCTTCCAACGGTATTGAAACCGATAAGTGGGGCGGTATCATTGTCGATGAAAACTATGAAACGACAACACCGGGTATCTATGCCGGCGGTGACTGCCACAGAGGAGCGGATCTGGTAGTGACAGCCGTTCGGGATGGAAGAGAGGCGGCAAAAGCGATCGCCAAAAAATTCCTGGCATAAAGATGATTGGATCTTTTCTTGCTGCTGTAATTCAGGCCAACGAGGAGATCGCCAAAAAGCTGGAGAGCGTCTACGATTCGGATTACTTCGAGAAGGGCAGTGTGGGGGCAGGAGGCGATATCAGCTCCGGACTGGATCTTCTGGCCGAAGCGATCTTCGTCAAACATCTTGGTGCATTTGGAAGGATCGAATCGGAAGAGTCCGGAGCGATCGGGGAGGGCGACAGCGTCATTATCATCGACCCCATTGATGGCAGCTCCAATGCACTTTCCCTTTTTCCCTACTTTGGGACTTCGGTCGCCAGAATCGGTCCTGATGGGATTCTGAACGCCGCAATGGTTTGCAACCTTGCGAGCAGGGAGATTTTTTTCAAGGAAGTGGGAAGACCTGTTTTGCAGGGGAGGCTTTTTGCATCGGATTACCACCCTCCGCGTATTGCCCCTAAAGCTGAAATTGGTCTTTTTGAGAAAGCATATGCGCATCCTGAAATTGTACTGAAGCTTGATCGGATGGGAATGAAATTCCGTGCACCCGGTGCTGTAGCACTCTCTCTGGCTTATGCGAGAACCGTCAGCTATCTCCTCTATGTCGGGTCTTACAGGATTTATGATTTTGCAGCAGGACTGGCACTTTGCGAAGACCTCGAGGTGATTGTTGAAGAGGATTATGTTATAGTATCGAAAGATAAAGAGACTGCAAAAAAGCTCGAACAGCTCGTGAAAGAGTCTTTGAATCAGGCGATAGTCGAAAAAACAAAATGAGTAAAAACAAGAAGGAAGAGTGATGAATTTTGGTAATCTGTTTGGCGGTATGAAGAAGCAATCCGCAGCCGAGGATGCCCCAAGCCATTGGATCAAATGTCCACAATGCCAGGCCCTGATGTACTATAAAGAGGTAGAGGCAAAGAGCAATGTTTGCCCGAAATGCCACCACCACTTTCGAATCAATGCAGACAAACGTATCGCACTTTTGGCAGATGAAGGGAGTTTTGAGGAGTATGACGCCACGTTGGCTCCGGTAGATCCATTGAAGTTTGTAGACAAAAAGAGCTACAAGAAGCGGATCGAAGAGAGCAAAAGTAAAACCGGAAGAACCTCATCGGTCGTGAGTGGCAGCTGCACCATTCACGGACAGCCTGTCGAACTTGTTGTCTTTGACTTCTCATTTATGGGCGGAAGTCTTGGTTCGGTCGAGGGGGAGAAGATCGTGCGTGCAGTCAATCGTGCAATCGAAAAGGGATCCGGCGTCATCATCGTATCCGCCAGTGGTGGTGCAAGAATGCAGGAGAGTACCTATGCGCTGCTCCAGATGAGCAAGACTTCTGCCGCACTCAACCGACTGCAGCAAAAGTCTTTGCCCTTTATTTCGATCCTGACCGATCCCACGATGGGTGGTGTCAGTGCTTCATTTGCCATGCTGGGTGACATCATCATGGCGGAGCCGGATGCACTGATCGGTTTTGCGGGTCAGCGTGTCATCAAGCAGACGGTTGGCGTCGATCTTCCAGAGGGCTTCCAGAGGGCGGAATTTCTGCTGGAGCATGGCTTGATCGATATGATCGTGGATCGCTCGGAGATGAAGAAGACCGTTGCCGATTTGATGAAATTTTTTCTCAAAACAGACTAAATGATCTATGCACTTGTAGATCAGGAGACACTCGATCAACGGGCTGTCTCCCTGCAGGATCTTCTCAAATATATAAATTCTCTCTCCATTTCCATTCTTCAATACAGAAACAAGAGCGGTACTCTTTCGGAAAAAAAGCGTGCATTGCAAACAATAAAACGTCTTTATTCCGGAAAAGTGATTGTCAATGATACAATCGCACTCATCGATGATGTGGATGGGCTTCATCTGGGACAGGAGGATATAAGACAATATGGAGAAACGAAAAGGGAAGCAGTTGTAGAGATTCGTAAAAGGATCGGCAGAAAACTGCTTGGACTCTCGACACACAATGCCGCAGAGGTGGAAGAGGCAAATCCTCTCGATATCGACTACATCGGATTGGGCGCATATCGCTCGACCGGTACCAAAAAAGATGCAGAGGTGAAGGGTGCCGCTTTGCTGGAGATAGCGAAGCGCTCCAAGCATCCTGTCGCAATCATCGGCGGAGTTCGTCTCGATGATGTGTTCGATGAATCCATTGCCTACCGGGTTGTCGGCAGTGATCTTTATACTACTCTTTGCCAAAAAGATTTGCAGTGCTGATGGAATCGGAAGGCTTTGCCTCCGCTTGTTCGGGGCTGAAGCCGCCGTCTCCGGGTTACAAATATGCAGGGGATAATATCTAAATATTTTGATATTATCTCTCCAAATGAAAGGATATGAATGGATAAGAAGATAGAAACCAAAGCCGGATTTGTTGCAGTGGTAGGACGCCCCAATGCCGGAAAAAGTACACTGCTCAACTATCTCGTCGGCGAAAAGCTGGCGATGGTCTCCAAGAAAGCGCAGGCCACCAGAAAACGGATGAATATTATCGTGATGCACAAGAATGCGCAGATCATTTTTGTAGACACCCCTGGTATCCACGAAAAAGAGCGCCTTCTTAACCAGTTTATGCTGGATGAAGCACTCAAGGCGATGGGGGACAGTGATTTGATTCTTTTTCTGGCACCGGCCAGTGACAAGTTGACTGAGTATGAAAAATTCCTGGCACTGCCACAATCAAAAAATATCAAGCACATTGTCGTGTTGACAAAAATCGACCACATTCGGCAGGGCGATCTACTGAAGAAACTGGGAGAGTATCAAAAATATCAGGAAAACTTTGAAGCGATTATCCCCTTTTCTGTCAACAAAGGGGTAGGAAAAGAGCTGCTTCTCGATGAGATATCCAAACATCTTCCTGTTTCACCGTTTCTTTATGATACAGAAATACTGACTACAGATAACATCCGCGACATATACAAGGAGCTGATCAGGGAAGCGATTTTTGAAAATCTCAGTGATGAGATCCCTTACGAGAGCGATGTGACGATCGAACGGATTGAGGAGAGTGAGACAATGGATCGTATCTATGCCACGATCGTTGTCGAGAAAGAGACACAAAAGGGGATTATCGTGGGCAACAGAGGAGAGACGATCAAGCGGGTAGGCAAGAGCGCCAGAAAGCAGATAGAATTTTTCAGCGGCAAAAAAATCTACCTCAATCTCTTTGTTTCGGTCAAAAAAGGATGGAGTAAAGAGAGGGAATCTTTGAAAGAATTTGGCTATATTGTATGAATTTGCATCAAAAAATGTAAAAATCTAAAAGTATAAGAAAGTTTTAATATTATAACATATATACTTGAGGTGACAAGAGAAGGAAGTTCAAAGATGAGTACGAAAAAATCAAAGATTAAAAGTATCGTTACCGTTAATGCTTATGACAAGAAGTATTATGTACTGAAAGAGCGTCAATTCAGCCCAATCAATAGATTGGTATATAACAGCGCCAATCTGGTTGCCGCTTATGTCAATCAACATGATTTGATCTCTGCCTCCCTCGAAGTGAGCCGAAGTATTCCGCACGAGGATCTTGAAGATGTGATCGAGATCAAAGCCTATGAAGAGCTCGGGCTCGATCAGGCGGAAGAGTATATTGTAAAGTATACGGAAAGGGAGAGTGAAGGTGATGTACGCACCTTTGATGTATTTGTTGTCGAACCGGAGGTATTGGAGAGTACTTTTGGTGAAATAGTCAGCAATACGAAGTATATCGACCTGCTTGTACCTGCCTCGCTACTCTATCAAACAGTTTACGACAAAGAGTTGCTCGAGAGTGACGGTGTCCACTGCTTTATCTATTTTGGGCAGAAAGACACCTTCGCTACTTTCTACAGAAACGGCAAATATCTCTACAGTAAATCCATCGAATACTCTCTTGAGCGTATTTATGATAAGTATTGTGAACTGGTGGGTGAAAGAGTTGACGAGGAGCAGTTCTTCGCGATACTTGAATCGGAAGGTTTAAAAACAATTCATGCAGATTATCAACAAAATCTGATGAAACTTTTCGGCGATATCTTTATTCAGATCAATGATATCATTATTTATGCCAAGCGGGCGTTTGATCTATCGAAAATTGATCAAATGTTTATCGGAAGCACCAAAGGGCCGATAGCAGGGTTGGACGAATACAGCGAAAACTATCTTGGTCTTCAATCTTCGGAGTTGAATTTCGACTTTGGTTTCGAGTCGAAAGAGTGGTATACCGATCAGCTGCAATC
>JAOZOG010000073.1:6808-9334 GCA_029933395.1 Sulfurovaceae bacterium
CAAGAAAAAAGAGATCAAAAAACTGGATCAAAAAATTTCTGATTTGTCAAAAGTATATCATTCAAAAGAGAAGACGCTGACTGCTATCTACGATAAAAAGGTCAACTATCGTTTGAAATCGGAGCTTCTTTATCATTTTGCCAATGACATCAAGCATTTCGATGTAGATATCGATATCCTGGCGAGCGACAAAGACAGCTTTGTCTTTTCGCTCCTGAGCAAGGATGAAAAAGAGATTACAGAATTGATTAAATACATTTCTGATAAACACTTTGAACAGATCAATTCAATCGATATCGAAAAGATTTCCAAAGATCCCGAAAGTGAGTATTATACTGGTATATTGAAGGTTGAATTACGATGAAAGTAATAGCAGACGAACTGGAGAAAATGGACAAGTACTTTTCCACCAAAAAAGAGAGCGAAAAGTGGTTGATGATACTTGGAGTTGCAGGAATTATTACTTTTCTTGCCTATAGTTATCTATTGCCTTATGCCGAGGGTGTCTACAAAAGCAGTGAGGCTAAAAAAAATCGCCTGATAAAAAGTATTGCAGAGCAAAAGGCATATCTCAACTCTATTACGGTTAATGGGGACAGAAATTACTATATCAAAAAGTATGACAATGATATCAAGAACAAAAAAAAGCAAATTGCTACACTGAATAAAAAGATAGCCTACATCAATAATAATCTCAATAAGCTCTCGAGTATGCTTTTTAATCAAAAGAGCTGGTCAAACTTCTTGAACTCCATCACAGAAAATGCCAAGCAGAATAATATCGATATTCAATTTATCAAAAATAGATATGTTGACAACAAAGGTAATTTTGGCCATGTCCTTGAGATAGAGGTTGGCGGTAATGGAAGCTTCAAGGATATGGTTAAGTTTCTTAATGTTTTGGAGCAAAATACATTGGTTACCGATATCTATAGCAGTAACTTCAGGGGAAGCAGTGATGGAATCAATGCCGACATCAATATATCTGTATGGGGGATCAATCACTGATGAAAAGAGTTATGATAATGATTGGAATTGTGGCAACCTTCGCTTTCTCTGATGTTGCAACCCAGGCGATAGACAATATGGTTACCCAAATCAAGGAGCCACGCAAGGGGATTGCGCTCAAGGAGCTCTCGTCGACACCGGATCCTTTTGTGGCAGTTAAAAAAGATGCAAATATTACGAGTATCTTTGTGCCGAAGGCAAAGAGAAAAGATCTGGTGCTGGGTGGTATCGTCAATCATCAGGCATATATCGATGGCAGCTGGCACAAGGAAGATGATAATATTTCAGGCTACACGCTGAAGTATGTTGGGACAAGGGGTGTTGTTCTTGTGGACGGAGAGCACATAAAACGTCTTTTTTTGCATAAAAAAAGAGAGGGTTTAATCACAATGAAGGAAGGTGAATAATGACAATGTATAACAAATGGACAAGGATAACGGTAGTTTGGCTGGCTGTACTGTTTCTGCCTGTATGGGCCAGTGCAGGGAAGTGCTCCTCGAAACTCTTTACCGTTACGATCGACAGCCAGTTAACGATCGGTGACGCAATAGAGAATCTGGCGGACACCTGTGATATGACAGTCATCGTCAAGGATGAGTGGGCAAAGAAAAAACTTGACAAAAAACTCTATTTTGTCAAGTTGAAAAATACGACGCTTAAGGGTTTCCTAAATACGATACTCAGCGATAATGACCTGCATTACAGCTTGCATGGTAATAAATTGCTGATCTCGTATCTTACGACGCGCACCTATAACATACACTATATTACAGGCCAGAGAACAGGGAAAAGTAGATCTAATGTGATTATCTCCGATTCGAGTAATACGGCAAACCAAACTGCTACTTCTGCAGGTGGTACCGGAAGCAATGGGACACAGACCGGCATCTCGATCGAAAATACCGACGAATTTATTTTCTGGAAAAATGTGGAGAGTGAGGTACAGAGGATTCTGATGGGTGCAGCAGATGATGCAATACACTATACCCGCGCCGGTGATGCCTGGATAGGGCCAAATGGCAAAAAGTGGGAGTATAATCCTTTGGCACCAGTCGTTAATCCTGTAGCAGGCTTGGTGACTGTGACGGGAACAGATAAGCAGATCAGGAGAGTTTCGGAGTATATTGCCGCCCTGAAACGACAGATAAAAACACAGGTTCTGATCGATGTGCGTATCTTGACTGTGACATTTAATGACAGTACAACAACGGGTGTTGATTGGTCGCAGCTTTATAAACTTCAAAATGCGACAATTAATACCTATGGAATGATGCAGAGGAATGTTTCAGAATTTACGGATAGTCCGGATGCAGGCTTGGCAGTTACTGAATTTGTACCTAATACAGTACCGACAAATGGGGGAATGATTACATTGTCCGGATCTACACCTGTTACGGAAATTGTTAAGTTTTTGGCGACTCAAGGTGAAGTTAAAGCAGTTTCCAGTCCCAGGGTAATGACACTGAATAATCAACCGGCTATGATTAGCGTAGGCCAGGATATCTATTATAAATTGAA
>JAOZOG010000343.1 GCA_029933395.1 Sulfurovaceae bacterium
TTTGTCGATATTATTTTTCAGATTGACAAGATTGCCGATATTTTGCTCTCTCAGTGCGGCAGCTTCCCGCTCTCTCTTTTTTTCTGCCAACAACGCTCTCTTATCCTCTTCAAGCAGACGCTGTTTTCGATAGGCTTCTGCCTTGCTTGCCTGAAGCGCTTCGCTGAGAGAGTGAAGTGTATCGTTGGTGTCTCTTAATTTTCTCTCCAGCATGTCGATGCGCTCCTTGAGTCTGGAGATGTTCTTCTGAAGCCTTGTTTTTTGTTCATTGTAAAGCTTTTCGACTCGTATCATGGGAATAGTAATATGATTGATGAGCTTTTTGTTACTGTTCTTTCGTATGATGCTGTCGATGACATTGAGATGTATAAAAGTATCGACGCTGCCTTGAGCTGTGATCTTCTCTTTGTCGACAGTGATGTCGATAGGATAGCCGCCGGTCTGCTCTGTTATCTCGGATTCGATACGATACTCCAGATAGCGATCTGCAGCCCAGTAGTAGAGCGGTATGGAGAGGCCGATCAGGATGGCGGCCAGCAGGTATTTAGCATAATTGGATTTGGGTGCATCGTTGGATGACGAGAGAATCTTCTGGCTGTCGAGGTAGTGTTGAAGTTCACGTGAGAGTGAGGCGACCTCTTTGCTGCTGTCGTCACCATCGAATCTCTGAAAAAAGCTTCCATATTTTTTGACAAGGGTTGCAAAGAAACGGTTGATCTCCTGACGTTGCTCCTGGTCGGGCTCAGCATCCATAAAGGCAATGAGGTAGACGGTGCCAGCACTCTCGATATAGAGTGTTGCGTTGCCATAGCTGAGCAGCTGTATCTCCTCATGTGCTTCGCTGCTCTGGATCCAGTCGTTGATAAAATCTTTGATCGCACTGGCCATCGATGCGATCATATGGGGATCGTCGATCCTGTTCTCCTGTGAGTGCGCTTCGCTGATGAGCAGGCTACTCTTTTTATGAATGACGAAAAGTGAGGAGATACGTGCTTCGCCGCTCTCCTCGAGCAGCAGTTCCGTTTCGCTGACACCGGTTACTTTGGATTTTATTTTGCGTTTGAGCCGGTCGAAGGAGAGCCCTTCGTCGATCTTCTGATTGATCGTCTCCATCAGTTCCCTGATGGCAGAGGTCACATATTTGCTGATCATACCGCCCATAATGGGATAGAGCGAATCGATCATCGCATCCTTGTTGGAAGCGATCTCCTTTTTGACTGCTTCGGCAAGAATACTTTGCAGTGATCGACTGATCGACTCGGTATGTTTCCGGGATGCTTCGGAGATGATGGCCGCAAGATGATCAGAGAGTATTTCGATCGTTTTCTGATCCGCGCTCCGCAGTCTTTCGAGCAGAAGTGTATCGAAAAGAGGCAGGATTTTTGTCCTGATCGCTTCTTTGTCTGTCGATTCAAACGTCAGCTCTTTGAGCCTTGATTCCAGCTCTGCAAGTTTTTCGAGTTCGTCCCCTAAAAGAAGCTTTTTGAGTTTGTCAAGCTCAGCATCACTCTGTTTCAGCTTCATTTTCCTCAGTCAGCATGGCGGTCATATCGGTACCCTGGATCTTCATCGCGACTTCGAGGAGCATCTGTGCCATACTCTCTCTGGAGAGCTTCTCATCGGAAAGGGAAGCGAGACCATTGTGCAGAACCTGGTGGAGCTCCTCTTTGGTATTGCGGATCGTATCGGAGATCTTTCGTTGTTCGTCGGCGATATTCTCTTTGGTCATTTTGAGCTTGGTATCAAATTCATCTTTTTGAAGTGTGACTTTCTCCTGCAGTGTCTCATCCACGCTATCGATCAGCTCTTTGAGCTTTGACCGCTCCCTGTGTGTAGTAGTGGAAAGATTGTCTATCTTTTTCTCCAGAACTTCCATTGCACGTTCTGTCTCTTTTCTGAGCTTTTCGTGAGATGCTTCGAAGTTTTGTCGCATCTCTTCGTGGAGTGCTTTGATGCTCGCGTTCATTTGATTGAACTGCGCCTCAAACTCCTTGATTTGAGACCCAAATATCAAGTCTCTGATCTGATCCACATTATTCACTTTTTTTTCGGCCATTACTCCCACCTCTCCTCTTTAGTCTTTATCATTAATTTTACTCTTATATGGTACAGATAAAGCTTATTATCTAAAGGGGTAGTGATAAAGTATCTGGGAGTAAAAGGAGAAGAACGATGTATAGAGTGCCGGAAACCCGGCATAGGCGGCAGAAAAAGTGCTACTTCATCTCCTCTTTCAGTGCATCGTCATTGTCGGCATAAACTACCTTTGTGACAGCGCCATTGTCGAGTGAAACAATCGCGATCTTTTCGGTATCGGTACCTCTTCTGAAGTCTTCTGAGATCTTTTTGTCGTAGATCAACAGGACACTGTAGTGCTGCTTTTTGAGATCGGGGA
>JAOZOG010000074.1 GCA_029933395.1 Sulfurovaceae bacterium
ATGCCTTCCGGTACTCCAGACGTGATGGTACCGCTTCGGCTGAGATGAAAGATGACGTCAAGGGGGATCTGGCAAAAGCACGTCACAGAGAATTGAGTGAGATTGTCGAAAGAAAAAACTTTCTTTTTCGTCAGTCGCACAGGTCAAATCTGGAAGTTTTGATCGAAAAGGGTCAATCTGAAAACTTTTATGGACTCGATCAATATTTCAATAGGGTTGCCGTCAGGTCCGAAGAGGACCTGAGCAGCAACTGGATCCTGCTAAACAAGGTGGAGGTGAAGCCAGATGGCAATCAGGCAGAAGTTTAAAGAGAAGAATATACAGATTATTATCGGTTTGGTCACCGTACTGCTGATACTGCTTTCGTTCGCTTTTCTGCGTGATGACAGCAAGCTGGTGACGGCCGCTGAAGCGAGCAAGCTCTACAAAGAAAATAAAATCCGCAGAATATTTGTGGATGGAGACTACCTCCGTCTCGTGACAGATGAGAAGACGTACAGGATCTACAAGGATGCTATCAATGCAAAAGTACTCTTGCAGCGATATCCTGTTGAGGTGATAGGGAACCAAAAGGATTATATCCTTGAATTCCTCTATCTTCTGGTGATTGTCGGGGCATTCGGTTTTCTCTTCAGGATGATGAGGCAGAGCAGAAATGAGCAGCTTTCACAGCTTCATCATGAACTGGATCGTGCAGAGGAGATTTCCAAATCCGAAGAGATCAAGGCCATACGATCGACAGTGACCTTCGACGATGTCGCCGGAATCAGGGATGTCAAGGAGGAGCTTGAGGAGATTATCGATTTTCTGAGAGATCCGCAGAAGTACAGGGAGCTTGATATCAGACTCCCCAAGGGTGTTCTGCTGATCGGCCCTCCCGGCGTAGGAAAGACGTTGATTTCCAAGGCGGTTGCGGGGGAGGCGGGTGTCCCCTTCTTTTATCAAAGCGGCGCTTCTTTTGTACATATCTATGTAGGGATGGGTGCCAAGCGTGTCAGCGAACTCTTCAGAAAAGCCAAGCAGATGGCGCCGAGTATTGTCTTTATCGACGAGATCGATGCGGTAGGCAAAAGCAGGGGGGAGTTTCGTAACGATGAACGCGAAGCGACACTCAATCAGCTGCTGACGGAGATGGACGGCTTCGAAGACAGCTCGGGTGTGATTGTGATTGGCGCGACCAACAAGGTGGATGTGCTCGATGATGCGCTGCTCCGGGCGGGACGTTTCGATAGACGCATTCATATTTCACTTCCTGATATGCAGGAGCGTATCAAGACACTGCAGCTCTACCTGGCCAAGAAACCGCATCATGTTGACCTCAATGCCGTGGCACGCATGACTGTCGGCTTCAATAGCGCCGCATTGGCGACACTGACTAATGAAGCGGCCATTCACGCGATGCGTGAGGGGCGGAAAGTCGTGGAGCTCGGTGATTTTGAAGCGGTCAAAGAGAAAGTACTGTTGGGGAAACGGCGTATTATGAGTTTCAATGACGAGGAGCGCAAGATACAGGCAGTCTATCAGGGAGCCAAAGCCCTGATCGCTACCTGGCTGGATGTGGAGTTCGAAAAGATCGGGATCGTGACGACACGACTGCTCGAGCAGGATCATGAGATCATCTCCAAGAGTCAGATACTCAACCGGATCAAAGTCTATCTTGCCGGAAGTGCCGCGACCCAGAAGGCATTCAACGAGAAGTTCACCAATGCAGGCCCTGACATTGCCCAAGCCAAGATGCTGACGCATCAATTGGTGCAAAACTATGCCATGGGTGACCACTTCGTCGATTATCCGGCTGAAGAGGAGGAGATTTTGCAGAGTGCCCAGGAGGATGTCGCAACGATTCTTGATAAGCTGCACGAAACCCATACAAAAATCGCTGCCTATCTTCTTGAAAACGAGAACATCACCCACGAAAAGACGCGGGAAATTATCCGTGAGATATTTTAACGGTTTTTCGTTGTATGGCGAGGAGCGTTTTTTCTCTGACTTTCTCGAGGTGAGCGATTTTACCGTTGCGGGTTTCAGTTATGGAGCACAACGGGCATTCGAGTATGTGTACAGGAGTAATGCACGTATCGAAAAACTGATTCTCCTCTCCCCCGCTTTTTTTCAGACAGAAAAAAAGCGTTTTGTGCGCTTGCAGCTTCGAGCCTTTGAGCAGGACAAAGCATCTTATCTCCGGCACTTCCTGGCCAATGCCGCCTATCCGGCGAAGATCGACCTTTCCAATTATCTCCAGCCCGAAAGCAGCGAAACACTGGAGGCACTCCTGACCTATCGATGGGATGAGAAAAAGATCGCTGAGGTATTATCCCGAGGCACACAGATCGAAGTCTATCTGGGCGGACGTGACAGGATCATCAAAAGTGACGATGCCTTTGATTTCTTCTCCGCGCTCGCTGTCACCTACTTGATCAAGGATTTTGGACATCTTTTGCAGTCGGGAGAGTGACTATAGGCGATTGAAAAGCTCCGAAGATGTAAGTGTGGTTAAAGGGGCTATTGTAATTGTTGTATAGGTGGTGGGTCAGCACGGACTCGAACCGTGGACCGCTCGGTTATGAGCCGAGAGCTCTAACCAGCTGAGCTACTGACCCGTTGACGTTTTTCCAGTCTCTCGTATGTTTCAGCCTCTGTGGGAGCCATCGAGATTTTGGAATCAGGATTATACATTAAAAACTTTTTAAAAGCAAGGAGATTCTGTAAAATACCGAACATCACGGCAAAAATAATAAAAGAGGTACCGCCGTGGCTGAACATCGGGAGTGGGACGCCGACGACAGGGGCCAGTCCGATGATCATATAGATATTTACCCCCATATAGATGAAAATCAGGAAAGCTATGCCCGAGGCGAAGGTCCTTACCATATAGTCGGTACTGTTGCGTATCGCGATGTAAAAAAGATGTAAAATCAGCAGGATATAGAGCGCAATAACTGTGACCATACCGGTAAAGCCGAACCGTTCACCCAGAAAAGCGAAGATGAAATCGCTCGAAGAGATAGGAAGAAACTTGAGCTGTGTCTGTGTCGCTTCCTCCTTTGGTTTCCCTTTCACGCCGCCTGAACCGATCGCGATCAAAGCCTGCTGGACATGGTAACTGGGTTTGCCCAGGAAATCGGCGATACGTTTTTTCTGATAGTCATGCAGGTGCGAGTAGAGAATGGGTGCCGATGAACCTATCACGACGGCGATGACCACCCAGATCTTCCAGTTGATACCAATCACGAAGAGTATGCCGTAGCCGGTAATCAAGAGTACCAGTGCCGTACCCAGGTCCGGCTCCTTGGCGATCAGCAGAAAAGGGATCAGGATGATCAGGGAGAGTTTGATGAAGTTGATGAGGCCGTACCCCTCTTCCGGGGGCGGTTTCTTATTGATGATGTACGCAAGCATCATAATGACGCTGACTTTGACAAATTCCGATGGCTGTATGGTCAATCCTGTACCGGGGATTTCGATCCATCGCTGCGCACCAAGGATTGTCTTTCCTACCAGATCGACAGCGAGCAGCAGCAGAAGATTGACAGCATAGAGAACGGGAACAAACCACCAGATAATCTTACGCCATGGAATAAAGGCGGTGACAAAAAAAGCGATAGCACCAACACCGTAGTAAAGCATCTGTTTCTTGAAAAGGTCGGGATTGATCTCATTGATCAGAAAGGAGGAGATAAGCATAAGAGGAATAATCTGAATCATCAAGCCATAATCAAAGTATTTGAAAATGCGCCTGTCATACCGCAACCAGTGATCCATCCAGTCCCCTAATTTTTCTGCTATTATAGCAAATAATCATTCAGGGCAGCTATGAAAAATCCCCTGGATTAAACCAAAATACCGAAGAGGAGGAGAGGTCTGTGAATCCACTATGCCCTTTTGATCATCTGTCCAGAGAGAATTCGCTGATCTGTGCGGTCAGCAAAAAAGAGCTGGACAAATCCTATGCATTCAGCCTTGCACTGCACACCGGAGAAGAGCATAAAAAAATTGTCTCAAACCGAAGAAGCCTGGCGCAGCAGCTCAGCCTGCAGGAGGATACTATTTTTGTCATTGCCAATCAGACGCATAGTGACCATGTCGCAGTGATCGAAGAGAAGCAGACACGTGGCTGGGAGAGACTGGAGGATGCCGTGGAGGATTGTGATGCGCTGGTGACGAATCTGTCTGGTGTGGTTTTGGCTGTATTGACAGCGGACTGTGTCCCGATATTGCTTTATGATCCGGTCAGAGAGGTGGTGGCCGCCGTGCATGCAGGCTGGAGAGGAACAGAAGCCGGGATCGTCAGGAAAACGATAGAGGTCATGGAGAAGCGATTTGGGAGTGACCCTTCCGATCTGCTTGCCGGAGTCGCACCTGCAATCGGAAAGTGCTGTTATGAAGTAGGAGAAGATGTCGCTTCACATTTTGTTGACTATCCGGAAGCGATGGAGAGGCGTGGTGAGAAATTTATGCTGGATCTCCCCTCTATCAACAAAGAGCAGATGCTCGCAGCGGGTGTACCGGAAAAACAGATCGAAATGAGTGGCACCTGTACGGCTTGCGAGGTCGATCAATTTTTCTCATATCGCAAAGAACAGGGGTGCAGCGGCCGTTTTATGAGTTTGATCGGGCTGCGAGAGTAGGAGGTTTCGATCTCCATCTGCAGCGTTTTGTTACACCTCACCCAAAATAATATTAAAAAATTTCAAATTCTTTCATAAAACCTTCCTATTCTTTTCATATATTATATAATATTGGAAAAGATGGAGAGGAGATTCGCTATGGAAGACGCCCTGAAAGTATTATTTGCTGTTATTATGCTCGTTTCCAGTTATTACCTGAGTCTCTATCTGGCCAAATCAAATCAGTTCGCTTTTCTGCTCAACCGAAAAGGACGATATGGAGCCATCGACGGCCTCCGTGGTTATCTGGCACTGGCAGTCTTCGTCCATCACTTTATCATTACCTGGTATTGGCAGAATTCCGGTGCATGGGTCAATCCGCCCGAGGATTACTTTTACAACTTCGGAGAAGTAGGGGTGATGCTCTTTTTCATGATCACAGGATTTTTATTTATCTCAAAAATTATCGCCGGCAACGGTAGTATGGACTGGTATCGACTCTACAAATCCAGAATATTCAGAATCTATCCTCTGTATCTGTTTTCTCTTGTTGTCATTACAATTATTATCTTTATCGAGACAGATCTTCAAGTGCAGGTCGAGTGGACCGCTCTAGCCAAGCAGTATGTGAAGTGGTTCGTCTATCACGGTACGATGATCAACGACCATACCCAGAGTCAGTTGATCAATGCCGGCGTAGACTGGACCTTGAAGTATGAGTGGCTCTTCTATCTTTCATTGCCTTTTATTGCACTGGTGGTTACCAAGAGCAGATATTTGCTGATGACACTCTTCATCTTGAGTGGCCTGCTGTTTGTCTTTCCGACCTATGTCAGCTCTTTTTCTACCAAATATTTTTTCTTTTTTGCCATCGGAGGAATGCTTGCCTATTTTTATACCTCTTGCTCAAAACGAACCACTCTGCTTGCCTTTGTTGGTAGCAGATATGGCTCGGCGATGACGTTGGCAGTGTTGATTTTTGCACTCTTTTACTCTGGAACCGGCAATATTCTCCATGTATTCTCCGTTTCACTCTTTTTTCTTTTGATCGTTTTGGGCAGTTCCATGTTTGGCCTGTTTCGTTCCAGGGCTTCCGTACTGCTTGGCGAAATCAGTTACAGTATCTATCTGCTCCATGGCATCGTCCTCTATGCACTCTTCTCTTCCGGAAATATCATCGACCTGACAGAGGTCTCCTTGCTGCAGTATTTGTATATTTTGCCCATTGTCGCCCTGTTGGTGATACTATTTTCAGCTTCGACCTACCTGGATATCGAAAGGCCGGGTATAGAGATGGGGAAAAGAGTAGGGTTCGAGCGGATCAAAGGATGGTTTGGTAGCAGGTTCGTAAGTACTGGCGGTGCATAATGCAGGATATAGTGTATGCATGCACACCGATGAATGGTCAAAGTCTTCAAAACATTTTTTTTGAAGCAGGTTGATATAGCTTCTATTTTGGTGGGCTTGAAAGCCCACCCTACGGATCTACCATCCTTCGGCTACGTCGATGATATGAAAGCCCCTCTTCCACCTTCTTTTGATCTCATCGTTGAAGTCGGACCAATCTCTGGTGCTGACGTATCCCTGGTCGATATAGGATGTATTTTTGGCGAAGATGCCGATCCATCGTTTGTATCCATACTCTACCGAGATCAGGTGATAGCCATCTTTCCATCGATCCCGGATGATCTCCATAAATCTGGGAAACTTTCTGGACATTGCCAGGCGTTGATTGGTGTAGCCTGCACCTTTGGTAAAGAGAGCGATCCAGGTTGATTTGCCATGGTCGATATCGATCACATCGTAGCCCTCTTTCCATTTGGCACGGATCATGTAGTCGATATCTTCCCAGCCCCTCACCTGCGAAAGGGTCTGCTCCGTATAGTGTGCATCTTTGGCGAAGATCGCCACCCAGCGTCCGGAACCATGCTCGAGCTTGATCATTTTGTAGCCCAGTTTTTGCTCTTTTTTGAAAAGTGCGATCAGCTCATCCCAGTTTTTGGCACTTCTCAGGTGGCTTTGGGTGTAGGGGGTACCTTCGCTGAAAACGACAAACCACAACCCTCCGCCGTGCTCCAATGCACTGATCTCATAGCCTTGTGCCCGACGCTGCTTGATGACCCAGAGCAGATCACGCCAATCCCCTCTGCTATCATAAGCCTGTGCCGTGTAGCCGGTTCCCTTGGCGAATACAGCGACCCATTTATGGCTGGAGGCATATAGCGAAGTTGTCAGCAAAAAAAGAGAAACGGAAAACCAGAAAATTGTACGAACGAAGAACATCAAAACCCTTTATTTAAGAAATAATTAAAATCAGTAATAATTTTAGATTATTTTATCATAGTTTTGATAGGCGAAGATGAGTGGAGAAGCGATGCCTCTCCTTTTGTTTGCTTAGGTATCACATTTTTTAGTGATGATGCAGGCAGGGCAGAAGTTTGCCAATCCTGCGATCAGGGGGATGACGCCGAGATAGAACCAGGCATTTCCTGAATAGACACCGTAACCGATCAGTGCGAGACCGACCACAATTCGGATTGGGCGGCAAACTGCCCTCATTTTATTAATATCCATAATAACTCCTATAATTTTTCGACACTATACCGATAGCAGCTTAGAGAAAACTTTTGATCTTTTGCCACGCCATTCCAATGAATTCATGTATGGCTATCGTGGACATTTTGAGCGCATGCACGGAAAAAATACCATAGTAGGGCACCTCTTCGGCATTGGTGTAGTGTCGGGTAGGTGCAGGAATAGGATTAAGGCCCTCTTGTTTGAACCAACGTATCGCGCGTGTCATATGAAAAGCGGAAGTGATCAGAATAAAGGGCTGATTTTTGAGCAGTTTTTTCGCAGCGATGGCCTCTTCCTGCGTATCAACAGGTTTGGGTCTAGTGACAATTTTATCGGGATCGACACCGAGTGCGATAGCCAGCTTCTGCTGCATTTGCGCGTGGGGGACGATACTGTAGTAGCCACTGTATCCTGAGACGATAATTGTCGGTTTTTCGTCCAGTTGATGATAGAAGCGGATCGCTTCGGTGAGGCGGATGACAGCGTCATCATGCAATTGGGATGTGATAGGTAGTGTACTGTCGCTGTTGTGACCGTGCCCAAGTACATAGATATACCTGATTCCCTGTGGCGCTTTTAGAAGTGGGGGATAGGTGTACTCGAGCCGATGCAGCAGCATACTGGCGATCGGCGCATAGGAGAGAAGAGAGAGCCATGTAATCGCTGCAATCAGTGTGCCGATTGCCCATCTTCTCTTCTCTTTGAGCAGAAAGACCAGCGCAAGGACGGCAAGTCCGATACCGATCGGCAAAGGCATCAGCAGGGTTGCGATAAGTTTTTTGAGTATAAAGCCTGCTGTCATTTTATCCTACGACCAGCGTTTCTTCTGCTTCCAGTTCCATCACTTCCCATGGCAGCCCCTGGCTGTTCAGCTCCTCCATAAAGGGGTCGGGATCAAACTCCTCCATATTATGAACGCCTGTTTCGTACCATACTTTCTCCAGCATCAGTTTTGCTCCGATCATCGCCGGTACACCTGTCGTATAGCTGACTGCCTGGGCCATCACCTCTTCATAGCATTTTTCGTGGTCGCTGATCTGATAGATATAGATGGTTCTGGGCTTGCCATCCTTGACACCTTTGGCGAAGATGCCGATATTGGTCTTGCCTTTGGTGCGGGGTCCGAGGCTGGCTGGATCGGGAAGCAGCGTTTTGAGGAATTCGATCGGAATAATCTCCTGTCCCTTATGTTTGACAGGTTTGATACCGAGCATTCCGACATTTTCCAGTGCTCTCATATGCATCAGGTAGCTTTCGCCAAAAGTCATGAAGAAGCGGATACGTTTGAGTCCCTTGATATGTTTCACCAGTGACTCCATCTCTTCGTGGTAGAGCAGATAGCTATCCTTCGGACCGATCTCGGGGTAGTCCCAGACCTGCTTGATCGCCATCGGTTCGGTCTCGATCCACTTGCCGTTTTCCCAGTAGCGTCCCTTGGCGGAGACTTCGCGCAGATTGATCTCGGGATTGAAATTGGTCGCGAAGGGGTAGCCATGATCTCCGGCATTGCAGTCGAGGATATCGATGGTGTGGATCTCATCGAAGTAGTGTTTTTGGGCATAGGCGCAGAAAACATTGGTGACACCGGGATCGAATCCGCTTCCCAGCAGACCCATCATTCCCGCTTTTTTGAACTGCTCATCTTTCGCCCACTGCTCTTTGTACTCGAATCTGGCCGTATCGGGGTGTTCGTAGTTGGCGGTATCGAGATAATCGACACCTGTTTGGGAGCAGGCATCCATAATGGTCAGATCCTGATAGGGGAGGGCGACGTTGATGACGATATCGGCTTTTGTTTTTTTGATCAGTTTGACCAGTTCAGGTATATTGTCGGCATCGACCTGGGCAGTCTTGATGACTACCCCTGTTCTTTTTTTGACATTTGAGGCAATGGCATCGCACTTGCTGAGGGTGCGGCTTGCCAGTGTGATCTCTCCAAAGATTTCGGCATTCATCGCACACTTGAATGCGACTACATTGCCGACGCCTCCGGCACCGATGATGAGGGTTTTTGCGGGCATAGTCTCTCCTGAGTGTAAAGTTTTTGAATTCTAACATAAAATCAGATTTATTCGGTCATCT
>JAOZOG010000344.1 GCA_029933395.1 Sulfurovaceae bacterium
AGAGCAGTCCGCTGCCCAGTAGTACTGCTATCGTTACTTTGAATGTTTTTTTCATTTCATTGTTTCCTTTTTTGTTGATTTTCTTGTTACCCATTTATACTATCACCGGTATTATATCGAAGATCGAATATTTCAGAGTATCCTTTCGATACCACCAGCTTTTTCAGCCTTTCACTTTGTAAACATTTCCAGATCATCTATGGACATGCCGTCAAATTCCTCTTCGGCATTCTCGGAATCTGCTGCCTTATCCCACTTTTCCTTATCATCAGAAGAAAGTTGACTATATACTTCACTCTCTATGATGTCCAGTATCCCATCTGGTTCCTCCTCGAATGATGAAGCTTTTTTCTTCTTCTTTGCTATGGCCCGATACTCCCACTGGTCACTCACATTCGATGATTTGAAAATTTCGATATCTGCATTGTCTGCATTGGTGATTTCGATTTCGTATTCAAAACTCAAATCAAATTGGCTGGGTCCTTCCCCTGAAAATCCATCGTGCACAGCTTTTACCTGACACGATCCACTCTTCCCCATAGGAATATTTTCCAACACCACCGAAGCTACTTTATCTTGTTTCTTGACGTAATCACTATTGAAAGAGATGCCACCAGACCTTTGGGTATCTCTTTTGTAAGTACCCTTGTGTGATACATAGCCATTGCTTTCGAGTTCATCCCAATTTATCTTGAAACGCTCCTTCAAGCCGGCATCTTTGATTTGAAAAGTAATATACGCATTTTTATCGTCTGTCAAGCCGATATTATGACGCTGCACCGATGCCTGCCTGTGCCTGATATGTTTGTCTATCTGTGTATCGCTCACCAGGTCATACCGACATGCTTTTCGATCAAACTTATAGCTTTGCAAGCTGGCACGGCTCTTATCCTTGTCTTTGAGAGGCAACAATATCACTCTGCCGCTCTTTGGATCTACATACATCAGCTGCTTACTTGTAGTTTCTATAATATTGGTCGTGATAAAAGTTCGGGGGCCTGACACCATACTGTTTGCAGGCCTTGTTTTTCTGGACTCCTCTTTCCTTTTTACTCTGCTTGTGATGACAAAATAGTGCGACGAGCACACTTTGAGTGTTTTCCTATATAGCTTTTTGACCTCTTCGCTAACATCTGCATACTGCGAATGCACATATGAAGAGAGGCAAGCCAGGTATGTTCCGCAGAGCTTCTTCTTGTTTTGAGGTTTAGGCTTACTTTCGAGGTGTGCGTTGGTCAACGCATATACCGGTTTGAAATAATCAAGCTTTATGCTTGCCCTGGATACATCAGCATCTGAACCGAACGCAGAAAGAAAGCTGTCAGCGTAGCAGTGATCCTGAGTGATAACTATCTCCTGGAAATCATACAGTGTATCCTCTTCACACCTGATGGCCATACTCTTTGTTTTGACATTCTTCAAAGTCCAATTCAATGTCTTATTGATAGCATCATTGAAAAAATTATAATTACTCAGAGCATCACGGTGCTTCTCGTCTCTCTCTTTTTGTCCGTATTTATCCGACCCGCTTCGAATATTTTTCTCATAATATGCACGGCAGGATATGTATCTTTGCAAAAGCTTATTGATGGTGCAGTCATCTGTGGGCTTTGGTGCTTCATCCGTCAGATAGTCCCTCATCCCTTCGCATTTGGTATTTTCATCATACTCCATACTATAGCCCAATGACGAAAAAAGTAAAATGACGTAAAGAAATAAAGAGAATATCCTCACTACTTCATCCCGCCAAACATCTTCAGCATCTCTCCAAGTTGCTCGATCTCATTTTTTTTAGGGACAAACTCTCCATTGTTCGCCGCACACTCTTTGAGCTGCGTCATTCCGGCTCCCTTGTCGATACAGACGATATAAAGCTTCGCATCCTTGATCTCTTTTTGGATCTTGGCCAGCTTTTTAGCCTTGATCTCGTCGTTCCACTCCTTCTGTGATATCTTCTTGATCACTTTCCCTTTGATCCCTACAACTTGCTCCATTTTCTCCTGTGCTTTTGCGGCACCTTCATTGGTGATCGCATCACAAAGCTTCGCCTCATCGAGCGTCTTGGCCGTCTCATAGCAGCTCTTTGACTTCTCCATATAAGGCAGTGCTACCTTCAGGCTCTCCTTGAGTCCTTCAAGTGGTTTACTCTCAACCATCTTCTGCGCACCCTTCAATCCTCCAACCATAGCACCGAGTTCGCTGAGGCTTTTCTTGACCTCATTGATGTCGATCGTATCGCCCGGGTGAGACTGAGTCTCTTTTGGCTCTACAACTTGTGTCTCCTTTTTGGGTGTCGCCGCTACGACAACTGCCTCTTCGGGAGCATCTGCCTTGATCTCCGCTTCATGGTTGAGATTGCTCAGATCGATGATGAGTT
>JAOZOG010000345.1 GCA_029933395.1 Sulfurovaceae bacterium
GCACGGCGTTGTTTTACGGTTTGACCCTTACGATCGCCGTCATCACGATCTTCTGGTTGGGAAGGAAATAACAATGACGGAATGGTTAAACACACTCGCAATGTTTTTCATGGGCGTTGCCTTCATCACGCTGCTGGTGCTGGCGTTGAAACTTATAAAGAGCGGGACAGATAGTGATGACCTCGATGAGCACAACCCCTATAATGACGACTTAAAGTTTTAGCCATGATACGTTATGCAAACTATGTGGTCATAGAAGCCCTTACGAAAGAAGAACTTGAAAGGCGGGTGAATAGACACCTTGAGGCTGGTTGGAGCATTGTACCCCCTTTGCAGGTCACTATGAACGGTCTTTATATTCAAGTGATGATTATGGAGGTTCCTTCGTGGGAAGAAAAATGAGGCCCGGAGAGATTCGGGAATTTGCAGCCATCATGTCGGCGTATGCTATCATGCTTCCGGCGCTTGAAGCGATCGATGAAGACGATGAGCTCGATCCGATTGAAATGGAAGCTCTTGCCATAGGGAAGAAGGCTCAAAAACTGATCCGCGGACAGATCAGGAAGTGGGATTGGGCGCATTTCGGTGCTCCCCCGTGGTTTGAAGAAGTGAGTCCGCCCGAAGAGATTGTAAAGCAGTATGCAAAAAGCAGATATGCCCCTTCGGAATTTCTTTTGAAAGCCCAGACGTTGAGTGAAAAAGCAATCATCGATGCCGACAGCGGGAAGATCAACAATTTCGCCTGCGGCTTGGCGGTTTTCTCGGCTTACATTGACAAAGGGCTCGGGTTCAAGCGTTATCCAATCGTTAAAAAGCAGTTTGTCTTCGATGCGTTTGACCACCTTCTTCCCGCCATGGAAGAGGCGAACGGGGTTCCCCGTATTGAAGCCCAGAAGATGATCGCCAAAAGTCTTGACATTGGCGAAAAAGTTGTGGAAGGAATACTCGATGGGAACGTATAGCAACGATGATCTCTATGGCTGCTCTTTCGAAGACTACTGCAAGGGGCTGGGCACGACACCGGATGCGCACATAGAGCGCCTATGGAAAGAAATTGACCTGTTGCAGGCGAACTATGACCGCCTGCTTGAACAACGTGGTCGTATGGACATCGCCATGCTTTGCAGGGCGATCAATGAAAAGATTCATACGAAGCGTAAAACGATAGCCAAACTTACAAAATGGAGGAATAAAAAATGACAGCAAAAGAAATTCACGACGTAATCAAGTCGATGGACGCCGAAGATGCGGCACGTTACATTGAAAAGGCCATCAAGGAAGAAAAAGTTCGACTGGCAAAAGAGTGCGAACAGAAGGTCGCTGAAGTTGAAAAGAAAGCCGAACAGTATCGGCAATACGGTCTTCGTCTTGCTGAAGGCTTCGAAGTGCTACGGGGTATTATCAAGCTCTTATGAGCTCTAACGACCCCGCCATCCGCTCGCACGGATGGCACGGGCTTGGCGCTCGGCTTTCGCTCGTGCCCCTTTGCCCGTGTAACACTTCTGATGCCCGTATCGCCATCCGCGGCGACCGTTTTTTGTGCATCTGTTGATAGGCATTATTTATCCCTTGGTTCCCGGTCGATACAGTTGAGCACTGCCCATTGTGTTGAGCTGTGTATACCGCCTTCTCCGGTGCTTTCGGACTTGTAGACACATCCGCTGAGACCGATAAGAGCTGCCATAATTGGAATGAGAATCGCATATTTCATTTGTCACCTCCCGGGCATTCGTCACGGGTCGGAACATCGAACTGGAACCCATAGGCGTAGTTCGTCTGAAGGTCGTCGTGCGTGATATTGAAGTCGTACTGAAGCACATAGGTGCCATTGTCTTCGGTGAAGTTGGCATCGATCATATCGACAATCTCGCTTTCATCACGAATGATGCCGATCTTCAGATTCTTCAGGCACGGGTCTTTCGTCACCATGATGATGCTGGTCTCGTAGATCGGAGCAGGGGGTTCCGGCGTAGAGGCGTTCTCGTCGGGGAACTGGCATCCGTAATGCCCTTCCAGATAGTCGACCAGCTTTTCAAGGGCCGCTCCCGTATCCGGATCGATATCCGTCTCGACGTCACATCCTGTAAACGTGAGGGCAAGAACTCCCGCCAGCAGGGCGGTCATAAACTTTTTCATCTAATCTCCTTTTTGATTGATATCGGGTGCGATGTCCAGAGAACGATCAAGGGGGTCGATATTTTTTATGACCCGGCCTTCTCCCGAATTTACCTGTATCGATATGAGTGAGCAGGCGTTGAAGGCCGCAATGACAATAATGGCAAGAATTATCGTCCCGATCATGGCCTTGTCGATCTTTTCCATCACTTAACCCTTTGTGCGCTGATAAACGCCCGAACGACAACGCAGGCCGC
>JAOZOG010000346.1 GCA_029933395.1 Sulfurovaceae bacterium
CCTGCAAGCCCTCCGGCCATCTGCCCCATCAAACTGCCGGCACCGCCCATCATATTGCCTATACCCATCTGCATAGACTTGAACATGTCGCCAAACATTGCATTAATGCCGGAAGCGAAATTGCCCGAAGAAAAACTGTTGAAAATACCTTCCCATCTCTGCATCTCTGCCAGTTGCGCGTCAAGCAGCTTGTTCTGGTTCTCCATGTGCTTGGTGGTCTCTTTTTGCAGTTCCTCTTCCGAACGCTTTCCTTTAACAAGTTCTTTATTCTTTGCGATCAGCTTCTCTGAAAGCTTGACCTCTTCAACCACCTTCTCATAAGTATTGGAAGTCAATGAAAGACGCATTTTGCCGTTCTTTAAACCCATCTCGAAAAGAAGTTTCTCCTGTTTCAGCTGCTCTTCGTATATCTGCATCTGCTTTTTCGCAAGTTTGTCCTGGAGGTCAGCAGCGCGTTGTGCGGCATTCGCAGCTGCCGTGCCTTCATCCCCTCCTGCGGCAGGGGAAAAAGGTTTAAACCCTATATTGGAAATACCTGCCTGTCCAGGGGGCTTTGGTGGGCCATAGGAGGGAAGAAGGTTCTCATAAGCCTTCATAACAGCTTCAGCAGCTTTGTCTGCTTTCTCAGTGAATTCACTTGTGATTTTATCGTAGTTCGTTTCACCGGTCCTGCCTGCTCCTATGGGGGAGCCGAGAGAAATAGGCGTAAATTTTGCGGGTGTATATTTCGACACCGTACCAAACCCGAACACAACTTTTAGGCTATTCATATAGTCATTGAATTTTTTGCCGAACATTTTGTTGAGCATACCAACAAAGCCCCTGGCCAGATTGTTATACATATTCTCAAAGGCTTTTGTTATCTTGTTGGGAATGTCGAGAAGATTCGCAACCATCCATTTCGATCCTCTGTCAATCGTTTCTACAAAGCCCCAAAACCCAAGTTTTAACGTTTCTACCCCAAGATTGAAGTACCCCACAAATCTCTCGAATGCAGACTTCGACCGGTCTACAGCAGGGATGAGTTTTTCGCCGAAATAGACTGCAAGCAGCGCAACGCCTTTGCCTATGGTTTTTAAAGTAGACAAAGCCGTAACTGTCCCTTTGCCTTTAAACATACCAAGCAATCTTAAGTTAATTATAATGCCAAGGTTGACAGCAGCAGCTCCTACTTCCTTAAGCCCTGCAATTATCCGGTCTTTGTTCTCGGTAAAGAAATCGGTGAAATTGCCTATCTGTATTTTCATGCTGTCGAAAAGCGGTTTTTGCAGTTCTCCCCAGATATCTTTCCAGGCATTCATAAACTTATTTGTAACACCTCCCCATGTGCCTGCCAGTTCTTTGCCTGTAACGCCTACATCCTTCATCTTCTCAAGAAGGTAGGTCATAACATCCCCGCCCTCTTTGCTAAGCTTACGAATCTCATTCATCTCAATACCATACATCTTCAATGCTCTCTGCATATCTGATGCACGCATTTGACCTGAAAGAAGCGCATCAACCGTAGCTACTACGTTCGGTGTTTTGATATCGAAGGTAGATGCTATCAAAGAGATGTCTTTCGTAAGCTCCAGGGCCTGTTTCGTAGTACCTCCATATTGCAGCACCTGGGCAGTTAACGTTTTATATATCTTTGCAGTACCCTCAAGATCCTGCATTGTCTCAAGATTCAATTTGCGAAGGTTCGTCATCTCTGCTGCTGCAAGTTTATGTCCTTCGGCAAGTTTCTCTTCTGCTGTCACCCTCTTGCCCATCGCATCGACATCTTTGAGGTTCGTAGCATACATAGCAGCCATAGATATCTCAAGCTGCTCCATGCTTTTATTATACTCATGCCCTACACCGAGAGTAGCGTCATAGGCTTTCTTGACACCGTACAATGCAACGATCATGGATTCCATTTTACGAATATGCCGCACCAGCGTGTTCATAGCACTCGAACGGTCGGAAGTAGTAGTCCTCAGGGCTTTGGAGAGATCTTTCTGTGCTTTGACCTCATCCTTGGTGCCTTTGATGACGCGTTCCTGCGCTTTTACCGCTTTTGCACTGTTCGCCTGCTCACGGTTGAGGGATGCTTGTGTTTTTCTGAGGGATTTTAGTTCTATGTCGAGTTTCTTGACCTCTTTGGTAAGGCCGTCAACTTCTTTTTTCTGTGCGGCATACCCCGCATCTTTCTTGCTCATAGATGCAAGTTTTGCCTGGGAGGCTGCAAGTTCTTTCTGTACTTTCTGGAATTCACGTTCTTTGGTTATGACCTCAGTAAGACCTTTCGTGTAACTCTCGAAGGTAGCTTTTGACTGGTTTTTGAGGAGTTCGAGTTTGCTTTTCGCATCATCGATGTTCATAGTTATGGAAAT
>JAOZOG010000347.1:0-2038 GCA_029933395.1 Sulfurovaceae bacterium
ACACCCTCTTCGCCTACACCGACAAACTCGCCATCCTCCTGGCGACACTCTTCTCGGCCCTTTTCGGCTATGCGATTATGCGGTTTGCCCTCTCGCTGAGAGAGCCGGAGTTGGAGCACCATTAGACTATTCTCTATATATGTATTATGACGCGATTGAAATCGCGTCCCCGACACTATGGCTCCAGCCCGGAACCGGAGGCTTTAGCCCCTAAAAACAGATACGGAGGCAGAGCCTTCCGACTCCGATCAGAGTGAACAGTACTTCGTCAAATATCGATGGAGGAGATTCAGGAGTGCGTCACCGTCAATATAGGGTCTTATCCCTTTCACCTGCTGCGATCAAGCTCATCTGTATGGATGGACATAATGGCGATCAAAAATGCCATAATCGCCTCCTTGACCATCGATTCCAGGGTGGCAGTTATACGCTTGAATTTTTTTGACTTTTTCTGTAGTTCACCCAGTAGGAAAACGACTGCGCCGATATCTTCGGCTGTTTCCTTCCCGAAGCGATTTTCGCATTGTGTATAAAAATCTGCAGATCCGATATCGATCTCATAGACAGATGTCAGCATATTGAGAAAAAAGAGCGATATAGACTGCAACGCATTGATCATGTTGAATGGTTCCTCCTTGGGAAGAAGCAGATAGAGGCCATCGACCATCGATCTGAAGTCATCCTCCATACTTTGACCGGCACTGCCGCCGCCTTTGACTTCGAGCTGCGTGAAATATTTGAGTGTCTGCGTAACGGCATGGATCAAATCGTAATAAAACTGCTTTTGTGCGGCTGCTGCCGTACCGATCACGCGGGCATGCTTCATCAATTCATCAACGACCAGCTCGGCAGGCTCCAATGGGTATCTGGCACACCCCGCATAGATGAAGCAGAAATCATGAAAGAGATCGATATCAAGACGCTCCTTCTTGATACGTTGGTTCAAAAGGCGAAACTGTTTTTTGTTCAGCACGACAGCTGTATCGACCGCATCGACGGGGAGCAACAGGCGATCGAGCAGATCACTTTTGCGACACTCATACGCCTCGTCATATCTCCACCCCTGCTCTTCTATCAATCCAAACGGCAGATAATAGTTTCGAAACAGGCGGACTTCCAGCATCCTTTCAAACCTATCGAACGCATCTTCAGACAAGTAGGCGTTGGGCTCTATCTCTCTGTCAACCTTTTCCGCGATATCAGGGAAAGTATCTATCAGGAATGCGCTATAGGCCTCGACACCCCGAAACATCGCACGCTTGTCACGAATAATCTGCAGCAGCACAAAAGCCAAACTGTCGATCAGTTCTGTCTCCTGCATTCCATCGAAATATCCAAGATTTACTTTGCCGTAATGCCACAGAAGGAAAAGATACTTTTCTGCTTTTCCGGCACTTCGGTATGCCTCTGCCATACTCCCGGGAAGCATCTTTCCTTTTGCGATCTTGACAAGTTTTCCTGCCTCGCAAACAAACCGCACACGCATCGCAGCGACCTGTTCTTCTTCAAGGTAGCGCTTGGTGAAAACCAGATGGCTCTCCTCAGAAGATGCAGGACAGCACTTGACAATACGCTCGACCACTTTTGTCGGCAGGTTTCCTTTTTGTGTCAGCTTGAGCCCTTTATCCGGCACCGCATCCAAAAACAGATCAACCTGCTCCAGGATGGGCGCATCCACCTGATCATCTGTCAAAAAATCTGGATTGATATTGAAACCCAGCGACTCCAGCTCTTTGATGATTTTGTCTGTTTGCAATGTTTTCATTTACCGTCTTTCATTCATTAAACTTTTACATGTCGGAACCGGAGGCTTCAGCCCCGAAAAAATGATCACCTATTTTTTTCGGGGCTGAAGCCTCCGACTCCTGTACTAAAAGCCTCCATTTCCCACACAAGGTCTTTCATCGGAATCGGAAGGCTCTGCCTCCGCATATATTCGGGAGCAAGCTCTCCACTTCCTCGATTCTTAGCCTAATGACATCACAACTCCCCTCTGAAAGCCCTGCTCAAAAGTGAAGCTTTCAGGGCGGGATTCCAA
>JAOZOG010000347.1:2048-2356 GCA_029933395.1 Sulfurovaceae bacterium
TAATGGCAAGGTTGGTATTTTCGTAATGAAGAAGATAATCGACATAATAGCGCTGGCCGCGTTTACCCCCGATAAGCTTGCGCCCATCGGTAAAATAGTATTCACGAACAATATGGGATTCCAGCCAACCACTGGATTTGAGTCGAGGGTCGATCAGTTTGGCACGGGTATCGGATTCGTTATACGCCAAATCTATCTCCTCCCATTGAAGTACACTATTTTACCGTAAAATAATGGAGACTTCTTTGGTGAGCTACCCCCTCGCATCCGCCAGTGTCAATGCAAACAGTACATTGACATTGTGTCGA
>JAOZOG010000075.1 GCA_029933395.1 Sulfurovaceae bacterium
TTTTCTCAGCCTGTATGTCTGCCTGCGTTTCGTCCGCTTCCATCTCTTTGAAGAGGTCGACTTTAAGCACTTTGAGTAGCATATAGCCGACAATGAAATAGAGTGCAGCGATGAATAGTCCCAGCGGGAGGATCAGCAGGGGCTTGGTGGCGAGTTTGTAATTGATGATGTAGTCGATGAAGCCGGCAGAGAAGCCAAAACCGGCGTGGATACCCAGAAACTGTGCCAGTGCCAGAGAGAGGCCGGTGAGCAGGGCGTGGGTGACGAAGAGGACTGGGGCGACGAAAAGGAAAAGAAACTCGAAGGGCTCTGTGATGCCGGTCAGGAAGGAGGTGAAGGCGACGCCGGCGAGGATGGCGCCGACCTTTTTGCGTTTGGATTTGGGGGTGTGCAGATACATCGCTGCTCCCAGGGCAGGGAGGCCGAACATCATTACCGGGTAGAAGCCGGCCATATAGATACCTGCACTCTTGTCACCGGCGAAGAATCGGTGCAGGTCACCGTGAGCGACGAGCTCTTTGCCTGCTTTGATATATTCGTAGTCGCCCAGCTGGAACCAGAAGACGGAGTTGAGGATGTGGTGCAGCCCCAGAGGGATCAGCAGGCGGTTAAGGGTGCCGTAGATGAAGGTGCCCAGCTCTTCCAGTCCAATGATGGCATTGGAAAAGGCGTCGATACCGTTTTGGGCATAGGGCCAGTAGTAGCCAGCCAGCACGCCGATCAGAATCGCAGCGATCGAGGTAATAATGGGGACGAAACGTTTGCCACCGAAAAAGCCCAGAAAATCGGGCAGTTTGATGTCGTGAAAGCGGTTGTAGAGCAGGCCGGCGACGACACCGATGATGATCCCGATGAAAACGCCCATATTGACCGATTCGTCGATCGTATGATAGACATCTTTGGCGATCAATACGCCGATGGCTCCTGCAAGTGCTGCAGCACCGTCATGGTTTTTGGCCAGCCCGTAAGCGATACCGATTCCGAAAAGCAGATCGAGATTGCCGAAGACCGCTTCACCGGCAGCCTTCATCACCTCGGCACTCTGTCCCTCGAAAATATCACCGAAACCAAAGCGCAGCAGCAGCGCCGCGATCGGCAGGACGGCGATAGGTGTCATCAATGCCTTACCTATTTTTTGTAAAAAACCGAGCATAGTGATCCTTCTATGTTGATAGTGCTGTCATTTTATCCAAAAATAGCAAACTGTCCAATTTATGTTATACTACATCAAAATCACAAAGGAGACAAAATGAATGAATCAGAATCCAAATTGGACCAACTGCTGGAAGAGGCACAGAAGCTGCGTGATGAATTGGCAGTGAAGGCAAGTCTGGGCGTCGCAGAGGCCAAAGATGAGCTTGAAGAGCTGGATGAAAAGATGGAGCACCTCAAGGCCAAAAGCTTGCAGATCGCCGATGTAGCCGGTGATACGGCTGAACAACTCAAGATAGCCGCAAGTATGGGTATCAAAGCGGACTCCAAAGAGGACCTGGAAGCCGCCTTGGATCTGGCAGGCGAAGAGATCAAAAAAGGGTATGAGCGGATCAAGAAGCTTTTTTAGTCCTGAACCTATCTTTGGTGGGCTTGAAAGCCCACCCTGCGGGATCCTCAATATACTATTTTTCCCGTAGGGTGGCGCACTTGTGCCCACCATTTGCAGGTTTTCGGTGGGCCTCAAAAGCCTACCCAACAGCGAAATAGGCTCTCTAAAATTAGAGTTTGGAGAGATAAAATCTAAGCAGAGATTTGTCCGCAATACTGGGGATGATAAGATCGAAATCTTCCAGGTTGATATCCGGTTTTCCACTCAGGGGTTCGGTGGCAAAAGCGATATTTTTGATCTGTTTTTCGCGGATCAGTCCAAGAAGATCCTGATTGTCGGCCAGGAATGAAGCATCAGTAAACGAATAGGTGTAGTCGACACTCTTGAGCTTCGTTTTGTAGGCATCTTCTGTCGAGACCGAATCGACTGTATATCCCATACTTTCCAACAATGCGCCAAACATCTTGCTGTCAAAGCTGTGCTCTCTATAGAGGAGAATATCGGCATGATCACTTTCGTAGTTGACTTTCTCGGGGAAGTAGTTTTTGAGGATACTTTTCATCGTTTCCAGCTCGATGGGTTTGGGTAGGAACTCATCCATTCCCTCATTGAGAAGTCTCTCTCTGTCTCCTTTGAGATTGTTTGCCGTCAATGCGACGATAGGTACATGCGGAAGGTTATTTGCTTTTTCATATTCCAGAATGGCATGGGTCGCATCGATACCGCCCATCACCGGCATCTCGACATCCATAAAGATCAGATCGTAGCTGTTTTTCTCCCTCTCCTCCACGGCGGCTTTTCCATTTGGTACCATCGTGACGTCGATCTTCATATTGGAGAGGGTGTGTTCGATCAGTTTCTGGTTGATGAGGTTGTCTTCGGCCACAAGGATAGAGAGATTGCCGAAGGTATAGCTTTCATCCTCTTCGTGAGCGATATGCTCCTCCTCTTTGACCTCCTCTTTGAGGAGTGTGGCTGTCGATATGGCCCTGAGTATCTTTCTGAAGCTGACCGGCTTGTAGATCACGAAGTCTACATAGTGGAGTGATGCTTTGTCCTCTTCTCTTCTCAAGGTGTTGTGCTTGGAGATGTAGACGATCTTCATCTCTCTCTTTGGATATTTTTTGATCTCGGTGATCCAAGCTTGGTCGACGAAGAGGATATCCGGCCTCTCTGCATCATCGAGAGCGAAGAGCTCGTCGAGTGAGGGGTACTCGATATAGGTAGCGCCTGTCGCTTCGATATACTGTTGGATACTCTCTTTTTCTATCGAATCGACAGCATCCGATTTGCCCTTGCCCATATGGAAGCCGATCGTGTAGCTGTTTTTTTCGATTTCGATCGGGGCGACTTCCGGCAGCTCGATTGTGAAGAAGAAGGTTGCCCCCTCTCCTTTGACACTGTCGATATCGAGTTTGCCACCCATCGCCTGGATGAGTTTGGAAGAGATGGTCAACCCCAGGCCGGTACCGCCAAATCTTCGGTTAGTGGAGATATCTTCCTGTGAGAAGGCTTTGAAGATATTCTCTTTTTGCTCATCGCTGACACCGATTCCCGAGTCTTTTACGGAGAATCTGATACGCGACGTCGCATCATCGCTCTCGACCTTGTCTACCCTGACCTCGATCACACCCTCTTCGGGAGTGAATTTGATCGCATTGCTGATAAGATTGACCAGTACCTGATTGATCTTGGTGGGGTCTCCCAGCAGTGTTTTGTCGATCGCTGGGTCGATGAAGAGCTGGAGGCTGATGTTTTTCTCATCGGCTCTGGCTGCGTAGGATTCGACAGCCGATTCGAAGACTTCGAACGGATCGAACTCTATCTCTTCGAGTTCGACTTTGTTTTCCTGGATTTTTGCAAGGTCGAGAATATCATTGACGATGACGAGAAGGTTTTCCGAGCTGTTGTCGATGATATTGACGAACTCGGCCTGCTCTTCTGTCAGGTGCGTCCCGCGAAGAAGCTGCGTAAAGCCGACGATACCGTTGAGCGGTGTACGGATCTCGTGGGACATATTTGCCAGAAAGAGGTCTTTGGTCCGGTTGGCATCGGCGATAGTGTTCGCCATAAAGTTGTAGATCTTGACCTTCTCCTGTTTCTCGATAATCTTGTTGAGCTCTTCTCTCTGCTCGTCATTGAGGTTAAGGCTGATATCTTCGATCGCCTCTTTGAACTCGAGGGCATCTCTGCGGTAGGATTTGAAGACAGAGTGCAGGAGGTAGATCATTATCAACAGAATGGCAGTCAGGAAAAGGAGGAAGTAGAGCTGCCGCTCCTTCTGTGCAATGTTGTCGTTGAGGTTTTGGCTGATCGAAGAGGAGATCATATTTTCCGCTCTGGAAATTTCAGATATTTTATCTGTTTGTATCTTGAACCACTCTTTTTCGCTTGAGCTTCTCAGTCCTCTCTCGACAGAGTCGAAGATGATCGATGTTCTCACTGCGTCGACCTTCTTGAAATAGACATTTTGATCAAAAATCTCTTTCAGCTTCTCGGTAAATTTCCGATCTTTAAGTCCGTCCAGACGGGGAATATAATCATTGGCAATGAGTTTGTCCCACATCTGGAAATTTTTGTCATTGAAAGGGG
Organism: Sulfurovaceae bacterium; assembly: GCA_029933395.1. GTDB lineage: Bacteria > Campylobacterota > Campylobacteria > Campylobacterales > Sulfurovaceae > SZUA-451. The sequence goes on from JAOZOG010000075.1 coordinate 4,136, forward strand.
TCATCGTGCTGATTTTGTAGGCGACAAACCCTCTTTCGATCGCTGAATTTTCTCTGGTTTTTACCAGCTCCAGATAGAGGTCGAGGATCTCTTTGTTGGATTTGAGCTCTTTGAGTTCGATCAGTCTGTCCAGTTTAAGCAGTTTGACATAGTGATAAAACTGGTTGTTCTCATTTTGGCTTGCCAGTCTTTTTTTGATCTTCTCCATCTCGTCGATGATGGCATAACTGAACTTTTTGGTATAGGTCTCTATGAAGAAATCGTAAAAGGCAATATCATGCAGTTTGATTTTGCTTCGGATATCACCGAGTTCATCGAGGTTTTTGAAAAGATGACCGGCTTTTTTTATGTCGGGATTGTGCTTCAGTCTGCTGATCGCATTGTCGACATAGGTTCGCTGCTCTCTGAGTTTGTCGAAACTCTTCTGCTCATCTTTGTTGGCGAGATAGATGGCAGAGAGTCCCCGCTCTTCGTCGATCTTTAGGAGCAGATCATCGAGCTCTTTGAGCAGTACGAGGCTCTTTTTGGACCGGGTAAAGTCCTGGTATTCGTTATACCCTACGATCGCATAGTAGGAGAGTGCGATTGCCAGAATGAGCAGAGGGATCAGGATGATGGATTCGAGAAATTTATTGTTGAGGCTCTTCATTGCAACGCTCCTACAGGTTTTTACTATGGTAGAGTTCAAGTGCACGGGCATTGTTCTCTACGCCTGTTGAGGCGAGAAGGACAATGCTGGGGAGGGTCAGGCTCTTGTAGTCGAGATAGAACTTTTTCAGGGCCTCCCAATTGCGCTTGAGTGTTCTCAGCTTGATGAGGTCTTCCGAAGCGTAGGGGTATGATTCAAGTGCAGAGAGATCTTCTTCCATCTTCTGTACCGACTCCTCGAGCATCTCTCCATAGTTGATGACATCACCCCCTTCGGCGATGGCCATATAGAACTTGGTCATCCGCTCGATCAGGAAGGAGATATCCTTCATCTTCATCAACATCTTCTCCTCTTCGGAAGGAGTGTATTTGATATTCTGGCTGATCGATTCGGCTCCCTCCAGCAGGATTTCGCTATAGTCGAGCATCAGGGCAGGGTTGTCTTTGTTGAAGGGGTCTTTGAGCACTTCCTGTATCTTCTCCTTGCTGTAGTCGAGAAAGGCGAGGATATCTTTGGAGTCTTCATCTTTGGTGGTCTTGGCGATGAGCCTGAACTGCTTGTCGAGATCCTCCAGATCCTTGTCGATCAGATCCTTGAACTGCCTCTTTTTGGGATTGATATAGTAATAGAGGTAGTTTTTGACGATCTTCTGGCTGTTGAGGCGGATATTTTCCGATGCCTCCATCAGCAGGATCTGGTTTCTGATTGAAGCGGCAGGCAGAGAGAGCGAGGCGAGCATGATCCATAGGAGTAGTCTACTGAATGTTTTCATCACTTCTTCTCCAATGCTTTGACATACATCCCTACGATCTTGTTCATCTTGGAGGTGATATCATCGGTCGTAGAGAAGACAATAATAGGCAGGCCGCCCTTTTCGATATTGAGATAGAACTTATAGACGATCTTCCACATTTTGTTGACTTTGGCCAGTTCGAGTTGAATCTCCGGGGTATTGCTCTTGTTCGCGATCAGTTTGCCCAGAATCGTATCGAACTCCTTGACAGTCTCTTTCATCTGTGTGATGGTGTTGTCATCCTTGATACCTGCCTGATAGGCGATATAGTACTTTCCGATACGCTGGGAGAGCATCCGCTGCTTTCCTGCAATGTCGATGATCTCGTTGGAGGGTTTGCCCTTGGTGAGTGCCTGGACGATATAGTCACTTCCTTCGAGCATCGATTCACTCAGGTCGAGAATGATCGTACCGTTGTCTACATTGTAGGGTTCTTTGGAGATGGAGACAAACTCATCGAGACTCATATTGACGAATGCGATCAGGTTTTTGATCTCATCGTCTTTGATGCTTTTGTTGAGAAGCTCCTGTGTCTTTCTGAAGTCGGCCAGACTCTGCTTGAGCTGCCTGAGCGCATTGCTTTTGTTGATCTTCTTGCCGGCGTAGAAGTAGTCTTTTGCCATTCTCTGGGAGAGCATCCTCTGTCTTCCGGCGAGGTTGACAAGCTGTCCTTCGGAGATACCTGACCGGGCAGTTTGTGTTGTTGCCGCTGCTGGGGCAGGGGTGACATTGGTGTCGGCAGGCTCCGCGAAGGAGGCGCTGCTGAGTATCACTGTTCCTATCGTTACGCTTTTTACTATTGTCTTGATCATCGTCTTGCTCCTTATTTCACATCTTCATAGAGTTTCGTCACTTCGTTCATCTTTTTGGTGATCTTGTTGGATGAGCGTGCGATGAGGCTGGGGATATACTTTTTGGATTTGGATACACCCAGAACTTCGAAGAACATAAAGTCTTTTTTGACGGCACCCAGGCCCTCTTTGATCTTCTCTGTATTTTTGGGGAAGGCTTCGAGTTTCTTCTGCGCGGCAGAGAACTGCTCCATCGCTTTTTTCAGATCGGTATCATCCATTCCCACACCCCATACCTTCAGCATATAGAGGCTGGCAAGTCTCTGGGAGAGCATTCTTTGGCGTCCGGAGACGTTGATGATCTCTCCTGTGCTCTCTTTGGACGTCGCTGCGATAGCGTTGGTCGCTTTATGGGCAGCTGCGAGGAGCTGGTTGGTCTTTTTGAAAAGTTCGACTGCCTTATCCTTCTGTGGCGGGGCAAGCAGCTCTTTCTTGAGGGGCTTCCAGAGTGTCTCGACCTCCTGAAGTGCTTCGTAGGAGGCTTTGTCTTTATCCTTGGCGAAAGCGAGCAGGTCTTTGAGGGTGTCGGAGAAGAGGGCGGCGGTCTTCTCCAGATCCTTCTCCGGACTATTGTATTTCATATGCATACCGACCATCGAATAGTCTTTCATCATCTTCTGCGTCAGCATCCGCTGCTTGCCCGCCAGATTGATCGCTTCATTGAGGTTGTTTATCTCTGCAGCCAAGAGGGTGTCGAAGGATGCTAAAACGATGAGGCTCAGCAGCATCCTTTTCATCACTTCTTCTCCAATGCTTTGACATACATCCCTACGATCTTGTTCATCTTGGAGGTGATATCATCGGTCGTAGAGAAGACAATAATAGGCAGGCCGCCCTTTTCGATATTGAGATAGAACTTATAGACGATCTTCCACATTTTGTTGACTTTGGCCAGTTCGAGTTGAATCTCCGGGGTATTGCTCTTGTTCGCGATCAGTTTGCCCAGAATCGTATCGAACTCCTTGACAGTCTCTTTCATCTGTGTGATGGTGTTGTCATCCTTGATACCTGCCTGATAGGCGATATAGTACTTTCCGATACGCTGGGAGAGCATCCGCTGCTTTCCTGCAATGTCGATGATCTCGTTGGAGGGTTTGCCCTTGGTGAGTGCCTGGACGATATAGTCACTTCCTTCGAGCATCGATTCACTCAGGTCGAGAATGATCGTACCGTTGTCTACATTGTAGGGTTCTTTGGAGATGGAGACAAACTCATCGAGACTCATATTGACGAATGCGATCAGGTTTTTGATCTCATCGTCTTTGATGCTTTTGTTGAGAAGCTCCTGTGTCTTTCTGAAGTCGGCCAGACTCTGCTTGAGCTGCCTGAGCGCATTGCTTTTGTTGATCTTCTTGCCGGCGTAGAAGTAGTCTTTTGCCATTCTCTGGGAGAGCATCCTCTGTCTTCCGGCGAGGTTGACAAGCTGTCCTTCGGAGATACCTGACCGGGCAGTTTGTGTTGTTGCCGCTGCTGGGGCAGGGGTGACATTGGTGTCGGCAGGCTCCGCGAAGGAGGCGCTGCTGAGTATCACTGTTCCTATCGTTACGCTTTTTACTATTGTCTTGATCATCGTCTTGCTCCTTATTTCACATCTTCATAGAGTTTCGTCACTTCGTTCATCTTTTTGGTGATCTTGTTGGATGAGCGTGCGATGAGGCTGGGGATATACTTTTTGGATTTGGATACACCCAGAACTTCGAAGAACATAAAGTCTTTTTTGACGGCACCCAGGCCCTCTTTGATCTTCTCTGTATTTTTGGGGAAGGCTTCGAGTTTCTTCTGCGCGGCAGAGAACTGCTCCATCGCTTTTTTCAGATCGGTATCATCCATTCCCACACCCCATACCTTCAGCATATAGAGGCTGGCAAGTCTCTGGGAGAGCATTCTTTGGCGTCCGGAGACGTTGATGATCTCTCCTGTGCTCTCTTTGGACGTCGCTGCGATAGCGTTGGTCGCTTTATGGGCAGCTGCGAGGAGCTGGTTGGTCTTTTTGAAAAGTTCGACTGCCTTATCCTTCTGTGGCGGGGCAAGCAGCTCTTTCTTGAGGGGCTTCCAGAGTGTCTCGACCTCCTGAAGTGCTTCGTAGGAGGCTTTGTCTTTATCCTTGGCGAAAGCGAGCAGGTCTTTGAGGGTGTCGGAGAAGAGGGCGGCTGATTTTTGGAGCTCCTGCTGAGGGTCACCGAAACGTATCTTCATACCGATCATCGAATAATCTTTCATCATACGCTGTGAAAGCATCCGCTGTCTTCCTGCTTTGTTGATTGCTTCATTGAGTGTCGTGATCTCTGCCTGGGAAAAAGTCAGCAGGCAGGTAAGGGCAATGAGTCCCGCGATGATCTTACTTTTCATATCGACCTCCGTTTCTTTAGCTTGCGACCTGATGATCTCGGAGCGCAAAATGGTAATGTGAAATCGATGAAATAGAGACAATACTGATGTGACTCGCTGAAGAGAAAGGATTGCAGCGGTTAAATATAGGAGAGCAAATAACGTGTTTGCAACCTGGCGATCTCAGCGAGACCCATAGCTTTCCGTCCCTACCTCACGATAGGTTTGGCTTATTCAGCGCATATAGATAGTTTCTTAAATACGCTGATTCTTTAAAGAACATTGTTAAACAATCAATTCTATCAAGTTATTATTAAGGCATGGGTTAAATAGGGGAGAAAATAAATAGTTTTTACATATTTTGAGATTTTTTGTGATAGTGGCGCGGCGGACGAGACTCGAACTCGCGACCCCCTGCGTGACAGGCAGGTAT
>JAOZOG010000348.1 GCA_029933395.1 Sulfurovaceae bacterium
TATCGTCTCTATCATGAGATCATGCAGCATTGGAAAAAGGTTTTACCGGAAGGAACCATACTCGATGTACGCTATGAAGATATGGTCAATGACCCGGAAACCCAGTCAAAAAGAATGGCTGCACACATAGGCATTGAGTGGGACCCCAAATGTTTGGCATTCCACAAAAGCAACAAATCTGTTCGGACAGCAAGCGCACTGCAGGTTAAACAACCTATGTATAAAGATTCTATGAACAGATGGAGGAAATATGAACCCTATTTGCAACCATTGCTGGATGAGATTGGAGACTTAGTAGAAGAGTATGAGGCAGAGTTGGTTTATAGTCGGCAGTAAATAAGTCCATAATTGAAAATTCATATACAATAATACCTAAAGAGGAGATTACTATATGCCATACAGTTCGCGATTACGTTCACCTCGTATAATACCAAAGTAGCAATCAGCTACCATTCCAAAGAGAGTTTTTGAAAGGTCAGCAGATCGGTTTTTCACCAAAGTGGTCACTTTTCTTAAGGGAGGGTTGATTAGCTTGAGGGTCAGTCAGATAGCGACACTTCAAACCTGAGTGGCGACAGGATCGGCAGATAGTTTTTATGTCAGATCGTATTTCACGAGGGAGGGTTACGTGTGGCTGGTTGTCTATTCACGCAGAAGTCTATGTGCTTCTGCGCTAACGAACTCTCAAATACCAATGAAGTGAGGTTCCAGAATGTATTCTATCGGATTGGATGTTTCAAAGTCAACCATTTCAGTATATATTCCATACAATGCTGCAGATATGGAGATCGACAACACAATCAAAGGACTTAGAGGCTTATATGCAAAACTCAAGAAGCTCTACAAAAAGGGGATCGATGATGTGGTGTTTGTCTATGAGCCTACAGGGAGTTACTCTACCACCCTGGATCGTTTCTGTCACGAGAAAAACATCAGAGCCTTTTTGATCAATCCTAAACAGTCCAGCAACTTTGCCAAAGCGACAGGAGAGAGAAACAAAACAGACAGAGCGGATGCCAGAATGCTCTCACAGGCCATTGTTGTGGCAAAAGAGGATCAGATCAAAGTACCGCCCTACAATGCAACAGCTCAGGAGATCAGAGAGTTGATGGGCTACTATCGCTTCACAGTCAAGCAGCGCGTCAAGGCAAACAACCATCTTGAGTCACTCACTGCAAAAGAGGGCAGCAGCTATGCTATCAAAGATTTAAAAAAGCGTATTGCATCTTTCAAAAAGCAGGAGGCAGAGATTCTTGGGCATATGAAAAGTATCATTTCCAGAGATGACACTTATCAAAAAGGATTTGAGAATATCAAGTCTATTCCCGGTATCGGTGATGTTGCAGCCCTTGTACTGCTGCACCTGTTCGTGCGCTATGAAAATGCCAACCGTGCGCAGGTAGTCTCACTGGCGGGACTTGATCCCATAGAGAGAAGTTCCGGATCGTCACTGAGATCCCGTACCAAGATATCGAAAGCCGGTGCCAGAGTCTACAGAGGGATTCTCTTTATGGCTGCAATGGTGGCGATTCGCTACAATGACGAGATGAAAGCATTCTTTGCTCATCTCAAGGATAGCGGCAAGCATACAACTGTTGCACAGGTTGCCGTAATGCGTAAACTGCTTGTAATTGCACACGCACTCTACAAGCATAATAAAAAGTATGATGCACAACGATACAAGCTTCACAGCGGAGTAGTCGCTAAAGAGCCTGAAGAGGAGAAAAGCGCTGCCTGATTTCATTCAGGCAGGAGCACGAAAGCTTAATGTATGAAAAAGAGGATAATCTTTGGAAAGTTTTAAGAATTTAATGGGGGTTTAAGGTGGCGACTGACCCTTTTCTTTCGGCAGTTCACTCTGGAAGGTATTATGCGAGGATTCTAAATAACTTCCAAGCTGCCTATGCGGCAGTTCACTGTCATCATCATCATCAGGAGCTTTGACACACCTTCCAAACTGCCTATGCGGCAGTTCACACAGAGAGAAGCCGATAGTAAATCGTGTTCCTCTTCCAAGCTGCCTATGCGGCAGTTCACTATTTTTGTTTGTGCCTTTGCTGTTGTTTTCACTTCCAAGCTGCCTATGCGGCAGTTCACTTCGTCGAAGAGATGGACACATAGGAGCAGCTCTTCCAAGCTGCCTATGCGGCAGTTCACATTTTCACGGCCCTCTTCGCCGCCGCCTCGTACTTCCAAGCTGCCTATGCGACAGTTCACGGCGTCATGCTTGCGGACAAATATCTCGAATTCTTCCAAGCTGCCTATGCGGCAGTTCACGGAATGAATGAAAATATAAAAAAATTGTTCTGCTTCCAAGCTGCGTATGCGGCAGTTCACGATCAC
>JAOZOG010000076.1 GCA_029933395.1 Sulfurovaceae bacterium
AGATTGTCTTTCATCACCGCTGTCGACTTGACCAACAGTCCACTCATCCCGATCGCCTGCACCTGATGTTTTTCATGCGCCTCCAGATAGGTTTCCAAGTCGGTCTTGATGCCGACATTGATCACCTTGAAACCATTGTTGGAGAGGATGATATCGACAAGGTTTTTGCCCACATCATGCACATCCCCCTTGACCGTACCGATCACCAGTGTCGTATCGGTCTCTTTCTCCTGTTTGGTCAAATAGGGATTGAGATAGTCGACTGTCGTTTTCATCGTCTCTGCCGACTGTAAAACGAATGGCAGCTGCATCTGTCCCGAACCGAAAAGTTCTCCGACCACCTTCATCGCATCGATCAGAATCTCATTGACGATCCTGTCGGGGTCGATCTCCTTTCGGGCCTCTTCGACCAGCGGAATCATCCGCTCTTTGTCTCCGTCAAGTAGGAGCTTGGCGATCTTCTCCTCTGTCGTCATCGCCTCATAGGCCTCGTCGGCTCCATCCTCTTCGATCGTCTTGTCCGAAAAGTGCTCGATGAACTTGAAAAGCGACTGGTCATCAGGATGAAAGAGCAGCTCTTCGCAGATTTCCCTGTCCTCTTCACTCATTTTGGCGAGCGGTACGATATGTTTGACATTGATAATCACCGAAGTCATTCCTGCCTGGATACAGTGGTGCAGGAAGACAGAGTTGAGGAAGATCCGGGCATTTTTGTCCAAACCGAAGGAGATATTGGAGAGTCCCAGTGTCGAACCGACTTCGGGATGCCTCTTGTGGAGTTCCCGGATCGCATCGAGTGTCTGGATCGCTGCGTCCCGATACTCCAAATCCCCAGATCCTACGGTAAAGGTCAGCATATCGAAAATCAGGTTTCTCGGATCGATCCCGTGGCGGTTGACGCAGAGATCGTAGATCCGTTCAGCGACAGAGAGCTTCTCTTCTGTTGTTTTGGCCATCCCCTTCTCGTCGATCGTGAGACAGACCAGCGCCGTGCCGTACTTTTTGGCCAGTTGACAGATCGCATCGAGCTTCTCCTCCCCATCCTCGAGGTTGACCGAATTGATGATCGGTTTTCCGCCGATACACTTCAGTCCCGCCTCCATCGTGTTGACACGCGTCGCATCAGGCATCAGGGGGATGGGAATCTTCTGATTGTAGAGCTCCATCACGGCAGCCATATCCTTCGCACCGTCACGGCCAGCGAACTCGACATTGACATCGAGCACATGTGCACCATCACGTACCTGCGCCTGCCCGACAGTCAGTGTCCCCTCGTAGTCGCCTGCGATAATCAATTCCCGGAAAGCCTTGGAGCCGGTCGCATTACTCCGCTCCCCGATCAGCAGGGGTGCCGGTTCCTGGAAGAGTTCAACAGAGTTAAAGAGAGATGCTACAGAGGGTGCGATCGAACCGGTCGGTTTTTTGGGCCTAATGCTCCCTACCGCTTTTTTGAGTGCCTGAATATGCTGAGGTGTCGTCCCGCAGCAGCCACCCAGGAAGCTTACTCCGTCAAACGCCGTGAACTCCAGCTGTTTGGCGGTAAACTCATCCGGTCCCATCGGATAGTAGGTATAGCCGCCACGGTTTTGGGGCAATCCGGCATTGGCATGTACCGAGATGGGGATAGCACAGAGTTCGCTGAGGGTTTTGAGGTGCTTTTTGACCTGGTCCGGCCCCGTACCGCAGTTGAATCCCAGTGAAAGAATATCGAAGGGCTCCAATATTGTCACGATAGTCGCCGCATCGGTTCCGATCAGCATCGAACCGCTCAGCTCGATCGTAACGGAGACCATAATGGGTAGATCGACACCCCGCTCTGCATTGGCCGCTTCACAGGCATGCAGTGCCGCTTTGATCTGCAATGGATCCTGACAAGTCTCCAACAAAAAAATGTCACAGCCCCCGTCAATCAGTCCCAACGCCACCGTTTTGTATCCATCGAACATCTCATCATAGTGGATATGCCCCAGAGAGGGAAGCTTCGTACCCGGCCCCAGTGAACCAAGCACAAATTTTGGAGACGCTTCCGTGCCATACTCTACACAAACACGCTTGACGTGTTCGGCACCTTTCTTGGAGAGTTCGTAGGCGCGGTCACCCATCTGATACTCATCGAGTACCCAGGGCATCGTACCGAAAGTATTGGTCTTGAGCAGATCGGCTCCTGCCATTGCATAGCGCTTGTGAATACGACCGATCAGATCGGGTGCCGTCGCATTGAGCAGCTCATTACACCCCTCCTGTTCCCTGTCCTGCTCATCGATCCATGCTTCGGACGGAATATCGAGATCCTGTATCTGCGTACCCATCGCACCATCGATAACAAGGATACGGTTTTCCAACAGTTGTTCTATTTTATTTTTGATTGTCAAGGCTGAATATCCTCACACTGTAGTATTTATCCGTATTGTATCCAACTCTTCTAAGGACATCTCTAAAAGAGCGGTAGGGTGGGCTTTCAAGCCCACCGAATATAGATCAAAACCATAGAAAAAATGATATTTTTAGAGGTAAAACATCAGGAAGGTAGGCACAAGTGCACCACCCTGCACAGCCAAAGACATCCCCAAAAGAGGAAAAAGTGGGGAGGTCCGGATCAAATCCGGAAGAAGAAAGAGAAACTAGAGGCTCTCTTTTGCCTTTTGCAGTGCGGCAATCACTGCATCGATATTCGCTTTGGGAAGATGCACTTTCCAATCCGGCTCTGCGGCATCCGCCTGCAGTGAAATACCGATACTGACAACACTCTCACTCTCCGTCCCATACGGCTGCTCTACTACGGCGATAGAGATCTTCCCATCTTTTGTGCCGCTCAAAGGCAGCTCTTCGATTGTAGTTGTTTTTTCACTCATTCTAAATCCTTTTGTTTTATTTGAAAGGATTATAGCTACAGTTTGTCAATCATTGATTAATGAATCGCAGACTATTTCTTCTTTCCCAGCGCGGCAATCTTTGCCTGTATACGCAGCCAGAGCCGGTGATCGATGGCAGGGACACCGGCATAGGTCTTCTTGCCCTCGAGTGATTTGGTCACGCCGGATTTTCCACCGATCGTCGCGAAATCACCCACATGCAGATGACCTGAAATCGCTGTCTGGCCTCCTATGACGACGTTTCTTCCCAATGTAGCCGAACCCGCCAGGCCGGACTGCGCGGCACAGAGTGTATAGGCACCCACGTCACAGTTGTGTGCGATTTGTATCAGGTTGTCGAGCTTTGTCCCCTTTCGGATATAAGTCGAACCAAAAGCTGCCCGATCGATCGTACAGTTTGCCCCGATCTCCACATCCTCTTCGATCACGACATTGCCATTCTGATAGATTTTGATATGCTCGCCCTGGCGTGTATGGGCGAAGCCATACCCGTCACTGCCGATGACAGTCCCGCTGTGGATGATACAGTTCTCTCCCATCTGCGTATCGTAATAGACCGATACATTGGCATGCAGCAGTGTACCCGACCCTATCGTGACATTGTCTCCGATATAGCATCCTGCCAGTATCGTCACCCGGTCACCGAGTGTCACATTTTTGCCAAAACGCACACTGGCATCGATATCGCACTCTTCACCCATAGCAGGAGTGTCACTCCCTGTAGTGATCTTGTGGGCAAAAAGCTTCGAGGCAAGTGCGAGCTTGAGATAAGGCTCATCGGTAATCAGGGCAATCGTTGTATCCGGAAGCCGATCGGCATATTTCTCTTCGATCAGAACTGCTGCCGCTCTGGTATCTGGAAGTTGGCTGGCATATTTCGCCGCATTGAAGAAACTCAACTCTGTTTCATTGGCCTCTGAAAGTGTATGAATCCCTGTGATTGTTTTCTCTTCGCCTTGATAATCGATACCGATTTCCCGACATATCTGCTGAAGTGTATAGGACATAGGAGACTCCCTTTTTTAATCTGGTGTAATTATACAATGAATCATCAACGCTGTGCCTTGGTTGATGTATCAAGAAGGTTCTCAAGCATCCGTCGGTATCCTCTCTGAAAAAACAGAACATTGACCAAGGCACCGATAATCTCCACAAGGATATCTTTTTGTGAGTCCCACACATCCCCCTGCGTTCCAAGAAATGCAATCCCGAGCTCTGGGTGAAAAACTATGGCCGCCAGCCATTCAAGAATTTCATACAGTGTAGAGACGGTCACGATCATCGAAAAAGCAAAGAGCAGTGCTGCCCTGGACGAAGAGAGATAGTGCATCACGACTTCATACATCGGCCGGAAGATCAATAAGCCAAAAAGAAAATGCACTACCCGGTCATACTGATTGCGCTGGAGGTCAAAAAATTCTGTAATCACATCGAAGTATTCCATCTTGGCATAGGTAAAGTGCGCACCCAGCGCATGCAGACTGCCGAAAACCAGGAGAAAAATGAGGCTGACAAGACTCAATCTATATTTCACATCGAGCCATATCACCAGAGGAAAAAGGAAAAAAACCAGGAGATTTTCAAGGAGCCAGTCCTGCGGAAACCGGGGATTGATCGCTGCCGCAATCCAAACGATCAGATAAATGGCATAGACGACCTTGTGCGACTGCGGCATCTTTCTCTCCTTTTTTAGAGCTATTCCACAGTATACCATTCTTGCTATAATATTAAAAAACGGGAGGTTCTTATGCATCCAAATATTACACTCAAAACAGGAGATATCACCAAAGAGCACGTGTGTGCGATCGTCAATGCGGCAAACAGCTCTCTGATGGGAGGTGGTGGCGTCGATGGTGCTATACATAGAGCAGGCGGCAGCACCATACTGGAAGCGTGCCGGAAAGTACGGGCAGAATCCTATCCAAATGGTCTGCCAACCGGAGAAGCGGTCGCTACGACAGCAGGAAAGATGCCGGCAAAATATGTTATCCATACAGTCGGGCCGATCTACCCTGGATGCGGTGACCGATGTGCTGCACTCCTGGCTTCTTCTTATGCCAATGCATTGAAAACAGCACAAAAACTCCAATGCAAAGATATCGCATTTCCCGCCATATCCACAGGCATATATGGCTACCCAAAAGAGGAGGCAGCCAAGATTGCCTACAAAATAAGTAAGGCATTCCTCGAAGACAATCCCGATATGAAAATCTACTTTATCTTTCACAAGCAAAGCGATAAAGAGATATTTGAAAGTGCCATTGGCGTAGAATCGAACTGAGTGCTTACAGCCTATCCCATTTGCTCTTCTCCATCAATAAAGAGTATAATAAAAAAAAGAAAAAGGATAAGACATGTCTTTATCTGATCTGAATATTCAAACAAGGCTTGATTCCTGGCTGACGATGCTGATCGAAGTCAATGGGTCCGATCTATATATCAAAAGCAACAGCCCGATCCATGCCCGGGTAAAAAGCGACGTCGTTCTCCTCTCCAAAGAGATCGTCAATGCAGAGAGTATGGAGGAGTTGGCGATACTGCTGCTGGGGGATGCGTATGAAAATTTCAATAAAACCAAGGAGTTCGATGGAGCCTATGCCCTTGGGGAGGGCTATCGATTCAGGACAAATATCTATTTGCATCTTGGTGGTTTCGCGGTCACTTTTCGTCTCATTCCTCCCGTTATCAAGAGTATCGAATCGTTGAATTTGCCATCTGCCCTGCACAAACTTGCAAAACTCAGACGCGGCCTGGTCCTCGTAACCGGATCGACAGGCAGTGGAAAATCCACGACACTGGCAAGTATCATAGACGAAATCAATGCAAACCATCAATACCATATCATTACCATTGAAGATCCTATCGAGTACACCTACAAAGATAAGCAATCGATCATCGAACAGCGTGAAATCGGTACACACACGAACAGTTTTGCGGCAGCACTTCGGGCGGCACTGCGCGAAAATCCGGATATTATCCTGGTCGGAGAGATACGGGATATCGTAACGGCAGAGAGTATTTTACAGGCTGCCGATACGGGGCATCTTGTCTTTTCGACCGTCCACACGCTGGATGTCCGGGAAACGATTGACCGAATGGTTGCGATTTTCCCCAGCAGTGAACAAAACAGGATACGTGTCACACTCTCCAACACACTCGAAGCAGTGATTTCCCAGCGTCTGATCAAAAGTACCTCCGGCGAAATGATACCTGCCGTTGAAATGATGTTCAAAAGTCCCCTTGTACAGGAGCTTATCCGAAGCAAAAGAGAACATGAGCTCCTCGATGCGATGGAAAAAGAGCGCAGCAGCTACGACTCCATCAGTTTCGACCATGCCCTCTTTGAGTTGACGCTGGCAGGAAAAATCACGGAAGAACAGGCCTATCGGTATGCCAGCACACCGGCCGATCTCAAGCTGATGTTTACTTTGAGTAGCGAATATAAGAGCAAATATGGCAAAGAGGAAAAAGAGGGGACACCCTCTCTTAAGGAAGAGTAGACCCTCTTTCTGAAATGGTCAGTGAAATATGGCCAATAAAGTTGACCTCTTGTGGGGAGCAGAACTACAATGCCAAGACCAGTTTCACAGGACAGTGATCACTTCCTGTAATATCATCGAGTATCTCTGCATCGACGATCTTCTCTTTCAAGTCCTCGGAAACAAAAAAATAGTCAATGCGCCAGCCGACATTTCTCTCTCGCGCCCTGGTGCGCATCGACCACCAGCTGTAACGGTCCGGTTCGTCGCCATGGATATAACGGAAAGTATCGATATAGCCGCAGGCGACAAATCGATCCATCCACTCCCGCTCTATCGGCAGGAATCCCGACGTATCCTCATTGGCCTCGGGACGGGCGAGGTCTATCGCTTTATGTGCCGTATTGACATCACCGCATACGATAATCGACTTTCCCTTTTTTCTGAGATCTTCAATATAGTCCAGAAAACGATCATAAAATGCCATTTTGTATTCCAGTCGTTCGGCATTACGTTTGCCATTGGGGAAATAGACATTGAAAAAGGCGATCTCCCCGAAGTGAAATTCATTGATACGCCCTTCGTCCAGGATATCCACTTCCGGGCACACGCCACAAAATTCCGGCTCGATATCCGTAAAGAGTGCGACCCCGGACTGTCCCTTCTTGTGTGAGGAGCTGACACAGAGCTGCCTGAACTTCCGCATAAACAGTGTGTCGGGAATCTGATGCTCCTCTGCCTTGATCTCCTGCAGCGCAAGAAAATCGATCTTTTCATCGTCTACCCATCTCAGTGCCTCTTTTTTGTCAATCGATCGGATGCCGTTGACATTCCAGGAGATAAAAGTCAGGCTTTGCACTTCATCTACTCCGACATACGGGGCTGAATGGGTTTCATTGCCTTCAGATAGCTCTTGATGTGTGCCTTTTTGACCTTCGACTCCTTGTATCCACTTTTGAGCGAATCATAATAGACAAATGGCAAACAGTGCTCTCTCGTTACAACCACTCGTGTTCCCTTCTTTGCCCAATTGAACATCGTAGTGGCACCCTTGGATCCCACATGGATACACCCGTGTGACATACCGTCATCGTTACCCATAAAGAAAAGTCCATACTGTTCACACCCTTGGGGTCAGGATGGGATTTGGACATATAGAAACGCTCTTTCCGAAAGATCGGAAAAATACCCGAGGGGGTCTCATGTCCTTTCGCACCCGAAGAGATCGGTGCCGCCCACCAGACGACACCGTCTCTGTCGACAGCGAATGCAATCACGTCTGCACCCTGCTCTCGCAATGAAGCCACGATAATGTCCTGCCCTGTCAAATCAACGACTTTCCCTTCCCCGTTTTTTTGTTTATAGACAAACTTTGTCTTACTCAACGGAAAAACCCTGCTGGCAGCATGACTGCCTGCCTGTACGATCGTTGCAACGAGAAACGCAGCTGCCAAAAGTAGACCGGTTTTTTTCAAGATTTGCACCTTTGTAAAAATTGAATTATTATAGTTGCTTATTTCCAGAGATAGCCTTAAATCTTTACCATTTTCTGATATAATCTTCCAATTTATTTTCAAAAGGGATCGAATGTCATTCTATAGACTACTATTCAGCGCTGGAATCATCAGCGGTGCGCTTCTTTTCACCGCCTGCTCAAGCTCCCATAGAGGACCGACTCCCCGCAAGCCGATGGATACCCATGGCAAAAGTGCAGAGTTTATACGCGGTGCAGAGGATGGTTGTGCGACAGCCAATGGAGACTATACCAAGGATCATGAAGCGTTCAATACCAATGTCCAGTACCACGAAGGCTGGTTTGCCGGTCGAAGATACTGCCAGCTGTAAACTTGACCCTATGTGCGCGACGGAAGGCCCCCTGCAATACAGAAGCCTATTGTTTGCAGGGCTTGATGCATTACCTCTTCATGCGAGCCTGAGGGGTCCAACTTTTCTCTGCAGTAAAGTGTAAACTTATCAGAATCTTCGAATCTATCATACACGAAAAATATCTGCATATAACGTAGGCAGGAATGCCCACGCTACGAATGGCTGTTGCTTCGAGGCATAATCGCCGGGAGTCATAAAGATGCTGAAAAATAGTGGAAAGAAAAAATGTGAAAATTATTTGGGGAATAAAGAAACCTGGCAGACTGCCAGGCAGTAAGAGGTCTGCTTACGCAGGGATGACAGAGACTTTCTTCTGTCTGTTGTTTCTGTTTTCAAACTTGACGACACCTTCAACCAGTGCGAAAATCGTATGGTCTTTACCCATACCGACACCTGTGCCCGGATGAACCTTCGTTCCTCTTTGTCTGATAATGATGTTGCCGGGAATAACAGCTTCACCACCAAATTTTTTGACGCCTAAACGACGACCCGCTGAATCACGGTTGTTCTGGGTTGAACCTTGACCTTTTTTGTGTGCCATTTTAGCTCCTTATGCGATTGAAGTGATTTTGACTCTGGTGAAGTCTCTTCTGAAACCTCTTTTGAGTTTTGAATCTTTTCTTCTTCTTTTCTTATAGATGATCACCTTCTTGTCTCTACCTTCGTTGATCACCTCACCTTTGACGACTGCACCCTCTACGAAAGGTGTACCGACTGTTAATTCGCCATTGTCGAGTGCGAGAACCTCTTTGAATTCTACAGCACTTTTTGGCTCAAGGTTCATTTTGTCAAAAGCGATGATATCACCCTCTTGTACCTTGAACTGTTGGCCACTTGCTTTAATGATTGCGTACATTGCAAACCCTTTATTCTATGTGTTATCTT
>JAOZOG010000349.1 GCA_029933395.1 Sulfurovaceae bacterium
TGATTGTGGTTGAATAATTTTATTCACCATGTGAACAAAGGTGTGAATGAATATACTAGGAATAGACCCCGGAAGCCGTAATTTAGGCTATTGTATCCTCTCTTTCGATGGCAGAAGCTACAGACTTGTCGAAGCAGGTTTGCTTAAAATCAAAACAGAGTCGCTTCAGGAGCAGATTGTAGAGTTGGTAGAGGGGATGGATCTGATTTTGAAGGCCCATCCTATAGACGAAGTTGCCATAGAAGATATCTTTTATGCCTACAATCCAAAGAGTGTTTTAAAACTGGCGCAATTCAGAGGGGCACTCTCTTTGAAGATTCTCCAGGAGATTGGATATTTTTATGAGTATACCCCGCTTCAGGTCAAAAAGGCATTGACAGGGAATGGCAAAGCAGCCAAAGAGCAGGTGGCCTTCATGGTCAAAAGGCTCCTGAAGATCAAAAGAGAGATCAAGCCACTGGATATCACCGATGCGATGGCGATCGCCATCGCACATACACAGAGGGTCAAATTGCGTAAATAATTGTAGAGACAAGGTATGCCTTGTCTCTACAGTGTCTTACAGATATTTTATCACCTCATCATCCCGACGCAAAGTATGGTCATTGTCGAGAATATGATGGGCAATCGCATAGCCATGATTAAGTCCCAGAGCGATGGAGCCGCCTGACTCCTGGGTGATATCCCCTGCAACATAGAGGCCGGGAACGCCGGTCATATAGTTTTCGTCGTGGACCGGCTTGCCATCCCTCTCTTCGATACCGGAGCCTGCAAGAAAACTGCTGGGAGTCGTCCCGCCGATCGCATAGATGACGCGGTCATAGCTTTCGGCATCACGTCCATCGAAGTGCACACGGACCCTTCCCTCTTCATCCTCCTCAAGGCCGGTTATATCGACGCCAAGTATCGGTTTGACTTCTCCACTTTCGATTGCCCCGGCGATATCGGCCTGATTGGTCGGATTGGCACGCCGGAAGGTTTCACGGCGATAGCAGATAGAGACATCATTGTGTCCTCCCAACTCTACAGCGTATTCGATAGCAGAGTCCCCTCCTCCAACGATGAGAACCTTTTCGTTCAGGCTGCAGCTCTCCAGTGTATAGTCGACTCTCTTTCGGATAGAAGGTGGTATCTTATAGTCAGGCTTGTTCGGTTTGCCCATACGCCCGATCGTGACGACGACATATTTGGCACGGATGGCACCCCCTGAAATCATCACATCGAAGCCACCCTCCTCTGCTTTGACAATCTTCTGTACTTCTGTATGAGTTCGCAGCTCTACGGAGTGATGATCGAGTATCTCATCAAAAAAGTCAAGCGTACTCTCTTTGGTACCATCCATAAAGTAGATGTTACCGTCGAGTTCGACTTTCTGCCCTTTCCAATCCTTGTCTACGCGTTTTTTGTCTTTGTAAAATTTACGAATGGTAGCATTGTGGTTTTCATCTTTTTCCAGAATGATAATATCACGTACCCCAAGCAGATAACTCTCTACGGCTGCTGCAATACCTGCAGGTCCGGCACCGATAATAGCCAATTGATAGTTTCTTTCCATATTTTTACTTTCCTTTTTAAGTTCTTGATAGATTCATTTAAAACATTCCACTGTCCAGCGGCATTGATGGCTGCGTTGATTTTTTGGGGACAACTTTTCTTTCGGGTTGCCTATGTATTCTTTTTTCATGTATCCGTTCTCTTTTTGTCCGTGCATTTTTTGAGACATCGACGAAGCGCTTTTTGGGGATCTTGAAGGTCGCTTTTTTGTGGCCGGCACTCGACTCCCAGATCATCTGGTCATAGAGATAGATATCGTTTTTGAAATAGGCGAGCCCATCCTCTTCGTAGACGGTGAAATAGATGATGTGGACCGGTATGGGCTTTGTCAGTTTGATTGTCGTGGGTTTCATCGTATCCAGGATCTTCTGAATCCGTTCTTCCGAATAGTTTCCTCTGACATGGGTGAGCAGTATCTTCATCAGATCAAATGGCTTGTCGACCCGCATACAGCCTGAACTATAGATCTTATAGCGTCTCTCCAGCAGAGATTTGTTGTCAGTATCATGCAGATAGACTGCATACTTGTTGGGGAACATAAACTTGACTCTTCCCAGGGCATTGCTGTCTCCGGGATATTGAACAAAACGGTAAGGTACACGTTTGCTACTGAACTCGTATTGATCGAGATCGGCGCTGCTGACCTCTACCTCTTTTTTCCCCTGAAAGACCCGGATATTATTCTCTTTCAGATAGAGCGGGTTTTCTCTGAGTACATGGATGAGATCCCGTTTGATGAGATTGTCAGGGATCGTCCATGTGGGATTGAGAACCATATAGG
>JAOZOG010000350.1 GCA_029933395.1 Sulfurovaceae bacterium
CGTGAAAAAGCCGCAAAGGCCGGGGCAAAGGCGGCGGACAAAGCCCTTGAAGATGCCAAAAAGCTCGGAGAAGCCACGGGACAGGTGTACAGTGACGCGTTCATGGATGTGATGCACGGTGATTTCGCTTCGGCGTTGACCGGGCTGTTCGACAAGCTTTTCAAAGAGGACCTTACCAAATACATCACGAACATGTTCTCTGGACTCGGGGCATCGATGAGTTCTATGTTCGGCGGGGTGTTTACAGGGCTTATAAGCGGTGCGCTTTCTCTTATAGGAGGACTTTTCAGCAGCCCCCCACCGATGACAAAAGAGGAATGGCAGCAGGCGAACAATGTCATACTCTCTCCTGAGAGTGAAAGCGTTGTGAACCTTCTTGAAAGCATGGACTGGAGTATGACGCGTGAGCTTACATACTCAAAAGGAATCTATGACAACCTGAGCATACTTGTGAAGGAATCCGGGAAAGCGGCGGTCGCGCTTACTTCTCAGTTCAAATTCGCAAACATGGACTCTTACACACCTGGGGCACTCGGCGGGATATGGGGCGGCAAGGACGTGAAGACGCTCGGTACCGGTCTTGAGGTGGCGTTCACGGAACTTGGAAAGATCACTGCAAATGCATTTGAGACAATACAGAAAACAAAAACGTCGTGGTTCGGGCTTAAGAGTAAAACATCAACATATACCACAAGGACACCGGTTGACGACGCAATACTTGAATCGATACAGAATGCATACGATGCGGGGTTCGAAGCCATAAAACAGTCCGCTTCTGCACTGGGTGTTGAAGTGATATCTATGGCCATTACCGGGATGCACCGTCTTGATTTTGAAGGCAAAAGCCAGGAAGAGATAGCCGCGATGATAAACGGGATGATAAGTGCGGATCTTGACATGCTTGCAAAAACTGTGGTTCCGTGGGTAGAGCAGTTCCAGAGGGCGGGGGAAGGGTTCCTCGAGACTATGGGCCGTGTCGCCTACGAGATGGAGGTCGTCGACCTGATGCTTGACAGGATAGGCGGCGGATTCGCACGGTTCGGAGAGACAGCCGTGAAAGTGTCGCAGGCGATGATAGATGCGTCAGGCGGGCTAGACAACCTCCTTGGGAACATAAACAGCTACATAGACGACTTTTACACCGAAGCGGAAAAGCAGCAGATGCGATATAGTCAGCTGGCAAGCAGTACCGGGCTGTACTATACAGAAGAAAGCTATAGAAGAGCGGTGGAGAACGCACGAAACATGGCTGTTGCAGGAAGCGAAGCTGCGGCAAAGCAGTTTTCAGAACTTGTGGCAAATGAAGGCATTTACCGTGAATATTTCGACTTCCTGAAGGAAAAAGCGGACAAAGAGAAGGAATATCTTGCGGAAGTCGTCGCTGCACAGAAGGCGCACCATGAAGAGATGCTGAATATCAGAAAGACAGAACTGGAGAAGGAGCTTTCATTCTCTAAGGATATCTTGAGAAGGATACAGGATGCCTATATCGGTACACTCAGCTACATGAATTCATTGGAAAAGGCCTCATACCTTGGTGCGGTGGCTTCGTCGCAGCTTGCAGCGGGGAACACGCAGGGGTATTTCGACAGCCTCTACAAGCAGCTTGAATATGAGAAGGGGATAAGTACTACACGTGAAGAGTATGCTGTAAAGTTTGACCGGTATATTTCAGAGCTGCAGGGTGCAGAGCCAGAGAAGACAACGACAGATGTGGTAGAGACGCTTGAAGAGCTGATCGCCCAGAATGTGCGCATTGAAGATGCCATATCAAAAGCGGCGTACCAGCCATCTATGAGTACGTCATATCAAGGAGTGTAGGATGCTGCTATCGATACCTATAGAGACAATGCTTCAAAGCGATGACGATACGAATGTGATATGCACATGTGAAGTTTTCTCAAACACGATGCAGACATTTCTGAAGGATTCACAATACCGTGATGGGCGTTTCTATTATCGTTTTGTCAAAGACGACTATACGATACCTGAATTTGAATCGGGTATGGAAGGGGACTACAATACGGGTGATGTTGTTTTCAAGGACGGCGTTTCGCAGGTCGTGACAAAAGGGGACGGGACAACAACCCTCCCCAAAAGACCTGAGCTGTATGCTGCTGTAGAGACCGGGTTCGATGCGACGGCATGGACAGAAAGGTATCTAAAGGTAGCATATGACCAGACGGTTGACGGGTTCATTAAAGAGGTTATAGATGACAATGGGCGGAAGGTCACATACAAAATAGTACAGGATGAATCTTCACCTACAGGATGGACGTGGACGACCACATGGTCAGTTCAAAGCAAAACATGGACATATTATCGATACGG
>JAOZOG010000077.1:0-2461 GCA_029933395.1 Sulfurovaceae bacterium
GCATCACTTTCCGTGCCCTCTCTGTGGCACCCGGCCTACTGCGCTTGAGATGCTCGAAAGCGACTGCCGCATTGATCAAGCCCTTGAGCAGGTTTGCAAGGTCACCTCTGTGTTTTCGCATTGGATACCAGACATCCTCCAGCACCTCGTGCGCCTCAAAAAACGCCTCTCTCTCCATCATCTCAAGATAAGAGAGTAGCGCATCTTCCAGGGATATACCTCTTCTCATTTTCCCCTCCATCGCTTCTTGGTTTTTCGCCCGATCATATATTTCTCCGCCTCAATCTTCCCGATGACAGGCTTCAGCTGATTGTCTTCGGCAAAACAGGTACCCAGTTTGCAAGCCAGATATCCCGTTCCCCTCCAGGCTTTTGCCAGAAGAAAGGGATAGGCAATAGCCTCTATTTCCTTCCTCTTCTCTGCTAAATGCTGCCGATCACCTTTGAGGACGATGATACCGATCTTGTGACGCAGCAGTACGGCCGTCACTTTTGGAGTAGTGGCCGGATGGGCATTGAGCGATTCACCATAAGTACGCAATGTCCGACTCACGATGGCCTCCATCTCCAGACTCTCCTTCAAAACCGCCAGCTTCTCCAATCCTGGAAGCATCATACTCATCGGTGCCGTATAGTGCCTGTCATCACCGTCCGCCTCTACATCGATCCCACCTAAGTATTTCAGGAAAATCCTTTGGCTATAATCAATACAACTATACCACAAGAAGCAGAGTACATGAACCAAAAAGAGAAAAACGAGATCAGAAATAAGATCGAAGCCGACCTCGCAACACTGGAGAAACAGATCGAAACACTCGAAGCGAAAACCAAACCCATTTCTCCCGACTGCTCACTGGGTCGACTGACCCGCCTCGAAGCGATGGGCGAACAGCACGTCAATCACAAAGTCCTCGACGAATCCAAACTCCGCCTCACCCGACTCCAAAATGCACTACTCCGTATCGACAAACCAATGTTTGGTATCTGTATCGAATGTGAAGAGGAGATCGGCATCGGTCGTATGCTGGCACGACCGGAAAGTGTAAGGTGCGTGGGGTGTGCCAATCAAGCCAATCGCTAACGAACCATTCAGCTACTCATAGATATTATAGTCTCTCAATATTCCCTACCACTTTCCCCACGATCGTCACTTCTTCCGGAGCCATTACCTCGGGAGAGTAGCTTTGATTGTCCGAGATCAGCTCTACCATGCCATCTGCTCTCTGTCGGATACGCTTGACAAAAAGACCACCAGTCGTCGCTGCAATAAAGATACCACTCTTGTTGATATCGGTCTGATCCCTGTCAACAAAAATGATCGATCCGTCCTGCAGTGTCGGCTCCATAGACTCTCCGTTGACATTGATCGCCTCCAGACGCTTGCTTCCTAATCCTGTCATCGTCTGGATGATCTTTTCATCGATCGTAATCATCTCATAATTCTCATCGCTGTCAAAAACATCTGCGCCACCTCCCGCACTGGCCCGGAGATCGGCAAAATAACGGATCTGAAAAAACTTGTTGGTCTCCTCGATCAGCATCTCTACAGGCTGGTCAAAAAAGAGCCAGTTGATACTGAGTTTTTTCCTGGCGCAAAACTGCATCAGCTCCTCATAGGGGATAGAGTTGCGCTTTTTCATCGTAGCAAAGGAGGCTTGGGGAATGCCCAGTTCCATCGCGACATCTTTATCAAAAACTTTTCCTCCTATCTTCTTGGTAGAGATCACATCTTTCAATTTTTCAATAATTTCACCGAATTCAACCATCTTTTGACTCCTTTATCTTGCTGATTTCAAAGTATAACCATTTTATTCTTAATTTTATGACATTTTGAAATATTTTATTGAGTATCTGTCTATTTTTATATACCATTTGAAATATATTTAGAAGAAGGAGTTAGATTATGGATTTCAAGAAAAACAACCGACTGATCAAAGAGGCGATTGATGCGGGGTGTAAAACGATGGCCGAATTGGCGCTCTACCTCAAGTTTATCGGGCAGGTTCGGACGGCATAGTGTCACCGGATACCGGATCGAGAGATCAATCCAGCAAAAGTACCGTCACCTTCTCGCCCGCCTCTTTGCTGGACTCCTCTTCGGAGGTGACGACCAGGGCAGTATCGCCCAGCATATTGGTCAGGATTGCACTGGAGCCGACTTTTTTTCCTTGAAAGTCAACGAAATATTCTCCCTCTTCGAGAGAGAGGTTGCACGCAGTGAATTCCGCTTTTTTGGCTCGCTTGACAAAAGGCTCTTTGAGTGTCGCCTTGACTAAATGTAGCGGATTTCTACCCTGCTGCAGTTTGGCGATCAACGGTACGACATAGAGCAGTGCCGTCACGGTAGAGGAGTAGGCGAAACCCGGAAGGCCGACAATGAATTTGTCCCCTTTTCGGGCTACCATAATATGCTGGCCCGGCTTAACCCGAACACCTTTGAATAGGACATCACAGCCCAGTTC
>JAOZOG010000077.1:2561-4637 GCA_029933395.1 Sulfurovaceae bacterium
CCCAGCTCCAGCAGTTCGCTTCCGGTAGAGAGGATCGATACCATCGGCTTGTCGTAGACCAAAGGTGCGACGATATTGAGACCCGCCATCACACCGATCTCTGCCATATCGATCTTTGTCCCCCCGGGGATCAGAAGCTGGCCTCTGGCATAATTTTCACCCACTGCACGCACAGAAAATCCGTAGGGCACCTCTTCGTTAATGATAACCGTATCACCCTCTACTGTCACATTTTCGATGGGAATGAGTGTGTCACTCCCCTCCGGCATCAAGGAGCCGGTAAAGGTTTTGATGCACTCTCCCTTCCTGACTGCATCTGTCAAATCGGAACCCGCCGGATTGATACTGGAGAGTTTCAAGCGGCCAAGCTTCAGATCCTCATAGCGAACAGCATAGCCATCCATTGCCGATGTGGGGTACTCCGGAGAGTTGTGATCTGCGACAATATCCTCTGCCAAGACATACCCCAGCGCATCACAGAGATAAAGTTTTTTTGTTTTATAGTGTTCGACTTCGATCTGCTCCAGCAGTGCGATCGACTCATCAAAGTGCAAGAATGCCATTATTTTATCACCTCTTCCGTAGGGTGCGCCCTGCGCACCTTGAATTTTTGCATCATTTTTATATTGGTGCGCAAGGCGCACCCTACGCGAGCAATCCCGCGCCATTCATCGGCGTACTGCGGTCATCGGCATAGACTCTTTCTCCATCGATAATATCATATTTCCAGATGGGAGCGTTGGCCTTGAAGTCCTCGACAAACGCATCGATCAACTCCAGTGCTACCCGCCGTCTGGGAGAAAAAACAGCAGAGATATAGGAGGAGCTGTGGACAGGAACATCACCGATCGCATGTGCCATCTTGACGATCGCGCCCTCTCTGGCTGCCCGCTCCTGCCACTCTTCAAACCAGCTTTGCAAAATCGGTTCATAGATATCAAAGCTCAATGCTTCTATGTCATCTTCAGCACGTATCGTCCCCACAAACGGGATATAGGCGCCATAGTTGGAGTCAGCCTCTTCGTCCAGCCATCGGCCGAAAATCTCTTTGACATCCAGGGGTCCATGGTAAAGCTCCATCAACTATCCCCCGCAAACAGGAGGCAGGATCGTAATCCTGTCTCCCGCCTTCAAGGGTGTCTTCAGATCCGAAACCATCGTATCGTTCAAAGCGACGGCACACTTTGGGAGCCACGAAGCGAGTGCTTCGTCCCGCTTCAGGAAGTCTGAAAGTTCCTTGAGCGTATTCGCCTCCACTTCGATAGACTCTTTCCCGATAGGGCCCAAAAACTCTACTTTTATCATTCTTTTCTCTTTATTTATGAAGATTGGGGTGATTATAAAAGCTCTTCTCTATAATCATGCTTACTTCTGCTATAATTTTGCCAAAAAGGTATCGTGTGATATTCGGCTCTATCAGCTATCTCAATCTCTTGCCTTTCCAGCTGTTTTTGAAACGTGCGCTGCCCCACTCACAGATCCAGCAATCGATCCGATACAGAAAAGATACCCCCAGCAATATCAATCGTGCTTTCAAAAAACGCCGCGTCAACGCCGCCTTCATCTCCAGTATCGCCTCCAGAGGATGCCGTTGCACTGACCTGGGTATCATTGCCGATGGCCCGGTCTACAGTGTTTTTGTCTTTCCCGGAGAGGATGAGACCGATACCGAATCCGCTACATCGAATATCCTCACATCCGTCCTTGGACTTCACGGCAAAGTGGTGATCGGGGACAAAGCGTTGAAATCTTTTCTCTCAGGTGCAAGGGGTATCGACCTTTCGCAGCAGTGGAAAGGGGAGACCGGTCTACCCTTCGTCTTTGCCAGGCTTTGCTACAACCAATATGGAAAAAGAGTTGAAAAACTGGCTGCCGACTTCATCAAGAAGCCCATCAAAATCCCACAAACCATACTCAAAAAAGAGGCGCGAAAACGCGGTATCGCTGCCGGAGAGTTACGCTGGTATCTGGAGTATATTCATTATCGTCTGGATCACAAAGCAAAAAAATCACTCCGGCTTTTTCTGAAAAAGAGCAGAAAAACGGTAAAAGTATCACGCCTGTAGCGTGGGCATT
>JAOZOG010000077.1:4737-9064 GCA_029933395.1 Sulfurovaceae bacterium
ATCCTTGGCAGTGTGATACCTGTCTGGCTCTGATACTTCCCTTTTCTGTCACGGTAGGTTGTCTCGCAAGGTTCATCCCCCTGAAAGAAGAGTACCTGAGCAATCCCCTCATTGGCATAGATCTTGGCTGGAAGCGGTGTCGTGTTGGATATCTCTATCGTGATATGCCCCTCAAATCCAGGTTCGAACGGTGTTACATTGACGATAATCCCACAGCGTGCATAGGTACTTTTTCCCAGGCAGATAGCCAGGGTATCACTGGGCATTCTGAAATACTCCACCGTCCGGGCAAGCGCGAAAGAGTTGGGTGGCACGATACAGACATCACCTGCGAAATCCACCACATTGGCGGGCTCGAAATCTTTGGGGTCAATCACCGTAGAGTTGACATTGGTAAAGATTTTAAACTCATTGCTGACACGGATATCGTAGCCGTAACTGCTAAGCCCGTAGCTCACAACCCCCTCGCCTACCAATCCCTCACAAAAGGGGGTAATCATCGCTTCATTGAGTGACTTTTCCCGTATCCATCTATCCGGCTTCAATCCCATTTTTCCACTCCTTCATTCAGCCTGCCACGCCGTCTACATCGACTATTTTATCGGGCAACTGCTGCAAATATGGTATTATATCGAATTAAATTAATACAGGAGCAGAGAATGAAACTGGATGAAATAAAAGAATTGATAAAACTATTCGGGAAAAGCAAATTGGAGAGATTGCAGATCAAGCAGAAGGATTTCGAACTTGAGATGCAAAAAGGTATCGAACAGACTGCAACGGTATCTGCACCTCAACCCACTGCATCCACACCGGCCAGAGAGGCCATCCCGGCAGCAGAGGCACAGGCTCCCGTCCTGGCAGAATCCAAAAAAAAGATCGACGGAGAGGTCATCACATCACCGATGGTGGGAACACTCTACGCCTCACCCTCGCCCGATTCACCGCCATTTGTCAAAGTGGGGGACAGAGTCAAGCGGGGCGATGTACTCTGCATCCTTGAGGCGATGAAGATTATGAATGAACTGGAAGCTGAATACGACTGCAAAATATTGGATATTCTCGTCGGCAACGGTGAGCCTGTCGAGTATGGCAAACCCCTCTTTATCGTCGAAAGGATATAGCCGATGG
The DNA here is from genome assembly GCA_029933395.1 of Sulfurovaceae bacterium. Taxonomy (GTDB): domain Bacteria; phylum Campylobacterota; class Campylobacteria; order Campylobacterales; family Sulfurovaceae; genus SZUA-451. The sequence goes on from JAOZOG010000077.1 coordinate 5,869, forward strand.
CCGAGATCAAAAGAATACTGGTTGCCAACAGGGGCGAAATCGCACTCCGGGCCATACGGACCATCAAAGAGATGGGCAAAGAAGCGGTTGCCGTCTACTCTACGGGGGATCAGGATGCGCACTATCTACGGTTTGCTGATGCGGCCATCTGTATCGGAAGTGAAAAGAGTGCCGACTCCTACCTGAACATTCCTGCCGTCATCACTGCCGCGGAAGTCTCCGGGTGCGATGCCATCTTTCCGGGATACGGTTTCCTGAGTGAAAATCAAAACTTTGTCGAAATCTGCCAATACCACGATATCATCTTTATCGGTCCCAGCGTCAAAGTGATGCAGATGATGAGTGACAAATCCAAAGCCAAGCAGGTGATGGCAGAAGCCGGTGTCCCTACGATACCCGGCAGCGACGGTCCGGTCAAAAGCGTCAAAGAGGCGAAAAAGCTGGCCGAAGAAATGGGCTACCCTGTTATCCTCAAGGCCTCTGCCGGCGGAGGCGGACGGGGTATGCGCGTCGTAGAAGAGAAGAGCTACATCGAAAACGCCTTCCTCGCCTGCGAATCGGAAGCCCTGACGGCCTTTGGCGACGGGACACTCTACATGGAGAAATTTATCCTCAACCCGCGCCACGTTGAAGTGCAGATTATGGGCGACAGCCATGGCAATGCCATCCATATTGGCGAAAGGGACTGCTCAATGCAGCGCAGACACCAAAAGCTGATCGAAGAGTCTCCAGCCATTCTGCTCGACCACGACCAGAGAAAGGCACTCCATGAAGCAGCCGTTCGCGCTACCAAGCATATCGGTTATGAAAATGCCGGTACCTTCGAGTTTTTGGTAGACAAAGAGAAAAACTACTACTTTATGGAGATGAATACCCGTCTTCAGGTCGAACACTGCGTCAGTGAAGAGGTCAGCGGGCTGGATATCGTCGAGTGGATGATCCGTGTAGCAGAGGGAGAGAAACTCCCGCCCCAGGAGGATATCAAACTGGCGGGCCACGCTATCGAGTGCCGAATCACGGCAGAAGACCCCATCAGCTTCCTCCCCTCACCGGGTACGATCACAAGCTGGATCGCACCGGGCGGAAAGGATGTCCGTATCGACACCCATGCCTCTGCCAACTATACGATCCCTACTCATTACGATTCGTTGATCGGAAAACTGATCGTCTGGGGACAGACACGCGAAAAAGCCATTGCCAAGATGCAGCGCGCACTCGATGAGTTCGAAGTATCCGGCGTCAGAACCACCATCGATTTCCATCGCAAAATGATGAGAAACCAGGATTTCAGAACCAATCGTTTCGATACAAAATATCTGGAAAACTATTCCGGATAGAAGAAAGCCGGAACTATTTCTCTTTCTCGATGAAGAAAATAGCTCTGTCGATCCGATGGATCGTCTCCTCGACACCTATAATCGCCATCACCTCATCGACTCCCGAGCCTGTCATTGAGCCAAGCAGGCTGACCCGGAGGGGCTGCGCGATCTTTCCGAACCCTATCTCACTTTTTTCTACATAATGCTCCAGCACGGCATGATAGTCGGCAGGAAGATGCAGCTCCCCATCCCACTCACGCAGCGTATCGGCAAAATTTCTCAGAATTTCAGACGCCTCGCCCTTGAAAGCTTTTTTGGCAGCTTTGGGGTCATAACTCTCGGGGGTAGTCAGGATCAATTCGATCTGCGAAGCCAGTTCCACAAGTGTCTTGCCTCGCTCTTTGGTTGCATCGAGCAGTATCTCCAGCCTGTCATGCCCCTCTATGGAGACACCATAGTCGACAAGCTTCTCCGCCAATTCTTTGTTGGGCATATTCTTGATATAGTGCGCATTGAGCCAGAGCAGCTTATCGAGATTATAGCTTGAAGCACTCTTGTTGATATCTTTCGGGTCGAAAAGTGCGATCATTTCATCGATAGAAAAGATCTCCTGATCCCCATGGCTCCACCCCAGACGTACCAGGAAATTGAGAAGCGACTCAGGAAGGAAGCCCAGCTTCTGATACTCCATCACGTCGGTCGCGCCATCTCGCTTGGAAAGCTTTTTGCCCTGCTCATTGTTGATCATCGCCACGTGATAAAACTTTGGCAATTTGAAGCCCAGCGCATTGTAGACAACGATCTGCTTTGGGGTATTGTAGAGATGGTCATCGCCCCGGATCACATCTGTCAAGCCCATCAGGGCATCATCGATCGCCACGACGAAGTTGTAGGTCGGCGTCCCGTCACTCCGTGCGATGATGAAGTCATCCACTTCGTCCGCAGCGATACAGATCTCACCCTTTACACCATCCTCGAAGATGATCTCGCCCTCTGTCGGTGCCTTGATCCGGATCACCGGTTCGATACCCTCCGGCGGCTCACCCGAAAAATCCCTGTATCGACCGTCATATCGCGGACGCTCCTTGCGCGCCATCTGCTCTTCACGCAGCGCATCGAGCTCCTCTCTGCTCATATAGCAGCGATAGGCTTTGCCCTCTTCAAGAAGCTGATCGATATACTCTTTGTAGAGATCAAATCGTTTGGACTGATAGACAACATCACCGTCATAATCCAACCCTACCCACTCAAAGGCCTGCATAATCGCCTCCAGCGCCTCTTCGGAGTTTCTTGATAGATCCGTATCCTCGATCCTGAGCAGAAATTTACCCCCGTTGTGGCGTGCCGTGAGCCAGGAAAAAAGTGCTGTCCGGAGTCCTCCAATATGAAGATATCCCGTCGGAGAGGGCGCAAAACGTGTCACTGTCATAATAAACCTTATAAATGTTATTGATAAAATAGTTGGGAGATTATAGTATAGATATGATGAAGGGGAGGGAAGTAGAGTCCCTTCCCGCTGAAAATATTATTTTTTCTCTTTCTTGGTATGCTTCTTTTTTGTCGATTTCTTCTCTTCTTTTACTTTGATATCTTTTTTGATATTTCCAACCAGTGCAGGCCCCACACCCTTGACTTTTTCCAGATCTTCAAAGTTTTTAAATTTAGCTTTTTTTCTTGCTTTGATAATCGCATCCGCCTTGGCATCACCAATCCCCTTGATCTGCATCAGATCTTCTTTGGAGGCTTTGTTGACCTCTTTGATACTCATCCCAAATGCCATCGTCAAACCAAAAACCAATACTAAACCCATCACTCTTTTGAACATACCCGATCCTTTATATTAATAATAAAAATTATATCGTATCTTTTCTTATGAA
>JAOZOG010000351.1 GCA_029933395.1 Sulfurovaceae bacterium
GATCTGTATCCCCTGACCGGATGGGAGCGTTTGTGCATAATTTTTTGCATCAGTGTCACCGTATTGGTTCCGATACCATTCGCCCAGTTGAGGATACGTCCTGGGTTCCACTTCTCGTATTGATACTGATGCTCTTTAGGCATATGCTCTATCAGGGTGGAGTCTTCGTAGGGATGCGAGAGTCTGGGATGCGTAGCGATCACTTCTCCCCGGCAAGAGATGGTGACGCTGCTACGTGAATACCAGACATCGACCCTTTTTCCCAGATAAGTATAGGGCACACTGTAGCCGTTATGTTCCAGTTCGATATGGTAATCGACAGCTACGGTGCACTGTTTGTGTCGTCGGAAGAGATAGGTGTTGGCTCTGAGTGGATGGAGTGCGGGTCTGTCAAGCTCATTGAAGAGCTCGCTTCTGCTTTTGCCCAGACGACGGATCACTTTGTTATTGTAGGCATCGAGCAGAGAAGAGATGGCATCGTTGAGTTCTTCGATACCAAAGAAGGTACGGCGGCGCAGCTTCATCAGGATCCAGCGCTGTATCCCTTTGACACCCAGTTCGACTTTACTTTTATCCTGCGGCTTGTAGGGACGGGCAGGAGAGACAGCCACACCATAGTGTCTTGCCATATCAGCGTAGCTCTCGTTGAGTACCAGCTTCTTCTTCGTATGGATGATGACGGCGGCTTTGAGGTTGTCGGGTACAAGTTGATTGGGTACACCGCCGAAGAAGCCAAAGGCCTGGTTGTGGCATTCGATGAAATCTTCAGTGCTTTGACTCATTACCGCGTGTACGAAGGTATATCCTGACGCACCCAGTACGGCGACGAAGATCTGGGCTTTGTGGATCTCTCCAGTCTTGTTGTCTACGATGGGCATCGTCAGTCCGCTGAAGTCGACGAAGAGTTTGTCTCCGGCGTAATGGATCTGACGCATTGAGGGGTTGAGACTCTTCTTGTAGCGGTTATAGTACTCTTTGAATTGGGTGTAGCCGTAGCCGTCTGGATGTTGCTCTTTGTACTCTTCCCAGAGCAGCAGCCGGGTCACCCCTTTTTGTTTGAGTTCTTTGTGGACGATATTCCAGTCGGGATGGGGTCTGCTACTCTTTTTTTGGGAGGGCGTGGCCTCCGGATAGAGCAGCGATACGATCTTGTCGTTGTCGTACTTCATCACTGTTTCGATGGACAGGGATGTCTGTTTGAATCTTCTGCAGTATTCCAGCACGCTTGTTTGGGATGTATTGGTAAGTGCAGCGACCTGTCTGCTCGATAACTTACTGAGATAATTGAGTCTCAGAACCTCTTTGATTGTATGCATAGATAGTCTCCTCATAAGGCGCCTTTTTAGGGCGTATTGTAGTGAGAGTATCTATGGACTTAAAGAAAACTTATGCGCCGGTCTCTTCGCCCAAACTGAACGGATAAACTCCGGCGGGGTGAACGGATGTACTCCGGCGCAGGTGAACGGATGTACTCCGGCAGGGTGAACGGGTTGGGGCGGCGCCGACATAAAAGAAGGAGGCAAGGGAATGACGATCACAATAGACGATCAAATATCAAAAGCCATTCAAATGATACACGACCGCTACTACTTCGGACTATTCGAGACGATTGTCAAGAGTGAAGACGAAGAGTACGAGATCCGCGATGCTATCGACAAGCTGGCCCAAATAATTGAGGAGAAAAAAATGAAGAAAGAAAAAAGACAACTCGAACTCAATGAGTTTAGATACACAATCGGAATGTAGAATTACATAAGCATGTATGGTGATGATGGATATTTGATACTAAGAGAGTCGGTAACGGAGTTCATAGAGACTCCACCAAATGCTATAGTCGGAATACGCGGATATAGGATGATCACCGGCGGTGAACTGGAGAGAGTACAAGAGTGGGCAGAAAAAACATTGAAGGAGACAAAATGAAAAAAATATTAAAAATAGATGTTGATGAGCATCTCAATAGATCGGACGTACTGATCAACGCACTGCAGCACATTGTTATGCAAAGAGAGTATTACTTGGATCTTCACCAGGATGACATCGAGCACAATATCAATCACCTCTTTGACGAGTTGAGCACAATCAGATCAATGATGTTTGACGAAAATGGAGACGTGCGCGATACACTGCTGGAGGAGTGAATTATAAGTCAAGGGTCCTTCTGAGACAGTGGGCTATCAAGGGTAGTGCTCGCCCCGATTGAAAATCACAGCTAAAAAATTATGAAAACAATTGGAATAGTAGTTTGATTTGAATGCTAATTCTAATGGGTGATTTGAATCGGAATAATGAAAATATTGTAAAAATGA
>JAOZOG010000078.1:0-2788 GCA_029933395.1 Sulfurovaceae bacterium
CTAGCTCTCTTTCAACAATCTGCCCGCCAACTTCTGCACATAGTCAGGTGTCTCTTTACGTGTTTTGTCATAGATTTTATTGACATAGTTTTCCAGAATCGTTTGGGAGTTGATCTTTTCACCCAGTGCGGGCACCTTGATATAGTCACCGCTCTCTTCCAGTTTCCATCGCAGTTGATTGTCCTTGAGTTGGAGATGCAGGATCTGTTCGATACGGTTTGCAAGGTTAGGTTCAGCGATGGGCGTCATCAGTTCGACACGACGCACCAGGTTTCTGGGCATCAGGTCTGCACTGGAGATGTAGCACTTGATCGGATCGTGCTTGAAGTAGTAGATCCTGGGATGCTCGAGATATTTTCCGATGATCGAATGGACCTGAATCCTGTCACTTACGCCTTTGACACCGGGTTTGAGGCAGCAGATGCCCCGGATGATCAGGTCGATCTTGGTACCGGCGCGTGATGCCCTGTAGAGTGCCCTGATGATGCCGGGGTCGACCAGGGAGTTTGACTTGAGGATGATATGCCCCTGTTCTCCATGCCGGCTCTCCTCCTCGATCATCTCAAGAAGCTTCGGCTTGATCTCTGTCGGTGACATATAGAGTGTATTGAGTTCTGTATGGGTGGAAAAGCCGGTCAGGAAATGGAAAAAACGGGTAGCATCGTTCGTGAGTGCCTCTTTGGTTGTAAAGTAGCTCATATCTGTATAGATTTTAGCGGTACTGGGATTGTAGTTGCCTGTTGCGAGGTGCAGGTAGCTTTTGAGCTTGGAGCCTTTTCGCTTGATGATCTGGGCGATTTTGGCATGCACTTTCAAGCCGGGAATACCATAGACGACATGGGCGCCGGCGTCTTCGAGTGCTTTTGCCCAGACGAGGTTGTTTTCTTCATCGAAGCGTGCCTTGAGTTCGACGAGTACCGTTACTTGTTTGCCGTCCCTGACTGCATCGATAAGCGCTTTGACGATAGGAGATTTGGGGCCGACACGGTAGAGTGTCATACGGATCGTGATCGTATCGGGATCGACGGATGCCTGCTGGATAAATTTCACGACAGGATCGAAACTGTCATAGGGGTGATAGAGCAGCACGTCCTGCTTTTCGATTGCAGAGAAGATGTCATCGTTGTTCAGTGGCGGGAGTGTCTTTGGGGTATAGGTGGGCAGGATAAGGTGTGAGAGTGCCTTGTCTCCGACGATTTGCCAGAGGCTGCCGAGATTGAGTGGCGTGTCCCTGTAAAAATAGATATCCTCTTCGCGCAGTTTCATATGGGAGTTGAGGAAGTTGACCAGATCCTGATTGGCCCCTTTCATCAGCTCCAGCCTGACGAGTGTCCCTTTGTTTCGTGCTCTCAGGCCCTCTTCGAGGATTTCGAGAAAGTCATCCGCCTCCTCCTCTTCGATGGCGATATCGGCATTTCGGGTAACACGGAACGGCGTAGAGGCCAGTTTGGTATAGCCGGGAAAAAGATCTTTGATATAGTTTTCAACGACACTCTCGATCGGTACAAAGGTTTTTCCCAGTTGAATGAAGCGCGGCAGGATTCTGGGGATACGGATCAACCCATGCTTGAGATTGTCATGGTTGTCAACCAGTGTCAATGCCAGACCGAAACTGAGATTGTTGAGGTGGGGAAAAGGGTGTGTTGCATCGATTGCGATAGGGATGATCACCGGATAGATCTGCTCGAAAAAGATCGACTTGATCTCCCGCCTCTGCTCTTTGTCAAGTCTTTTGTAGGATTTGACATCGACACCGTTGTCATGAAGCAGGGAGAGGATATCGCGATAGCAGTTTTCCAGTACGACCTGCTCTTCGTGGAGATAGTTCCGGATCGCCTCGAGCTGCTGTCCCGGGGTAAGCTTGTCCGGACCGGTCTCCTGTACTCTGGCTTTGTAAAGTGACTTCAGCCCCGCGACCCTGATCATATAGAACTCATCGAGATTGGTACCGTAGATTGCCAGAAACTTCAGCCTCTCCAGAGGAGGAAGCGTCTCATCAAGGGATTGAGCCAAGACACGGGAGTTGAATTTCAGCCAGGAGAGTTCGCGGTTGAAGTAGAGTTGTGGTGAAGTAAGATCGATCATTTTGCAGCCCATCTAAATTATTTTTTTGCATTATAGCGAATTTGAGAAGTGATTAGTGTCTCTTGCTCGCAGGTTGAAGCTTCTCTTGTGTCGATGCACCAGACCTTGTTGCGGCTTCTTAGTCCCAACGGGGACGTTGGGACTAAGAAGCCGCTTAGAGTTTCTTGATTTTAGCAATCTCGTCTCTCAGTCTCGCTGCCTCTTCGAACTCCAGACTCTTGGCTGCAGCAAGCATCTTGGCTTTGAGCTCTTTGACAAGCTGCTGTCGTTCTGCCTTGGGCATTTTGTCAAGTTTGGAGCGTTTGTTGTAAAGCTCGCCGGCATCTTCCACTTTGAGATTGGTGTCGAGTTCTCTCAGTGTCGTTTTGGGGGTGATGCCATGTTGTTTATTGTAGGCGATCTGTTTTTCGCGGCGTGCAGTGGTGATGTCGATGGTTGCCTGCATCGAGCGGGTGATTTTTTTGGCATACATCAATACAAGACCATTGGCGTTACGGGCGGCCCGGCCCGCTGTCTGGACAAGAGAAGTTTCACTGCGCAGGAAGCCCTCTTTGTCGGCATCGAGAATGGCGACGAGACTGACTTCGGGCAGGTCGAGTCCCTCCCTGAGGAGGTTGATTCCGATCAGGATATCGAATTCGCCCAGACGGAGACTTCGGATCACCTGATTTCGTTCGATTGCATCGAGGTCGGAGTGCATATA
>JAOZOG010000078.1:2888-9004 GCA_029933395.1 Sulfurovaceae bacterium
TGAGGTGCTTTGTGGATGTACTCATCGAACATCAGTGGCCGGTTGTCCAGGGCACTCGGCAGCCTGAAGCCATAATCGACGAGTACCTCCTTGCGGCTTCTGTCTCCGGCATACATACCGCGAAACTGCGGCAGAGAAACATGGGATTCGTCCACGATCACCAGATAATCATCGTGCATCGCGGCGAAATAGTCCTGCATCGAATAGGGGGTTTCACCGGGTTTTTTGCCTGTGAGGTGGCGCGAATAGTTTTCGATTCCTTTGCAGATCCCTGTCGCTTCGAGCATTTCGAGATCGAACTCTGTCCGCTGCTTGAGCCGATTGTATTCGACCATACGTCCCTCCTGCTGGTAGTAGGCGAGTCGTTCTCCCAGCTCCTCCTCGATACTTTTGATGGCACGGGCAAGTTTCTCCTTGCCGACGATAAATTGATTGGCTGCGTAGATCGTAACTTCCTGCTGATCCTCTCCCTTCTCTCCTGTTAGTGCATCGAAGGGGTAGAGTGCTTCGATCTCATCCCCAAAAAACTCGATCCGTATCGCCTCCTCTTCACTGTAGGCGGGATAGATATCGATCACGTCCCCGCTGACACGAAAATCCCCGCGGTCGAAGTAGTCGTCATTTCGCTTGTATCCCATATCGACCAGTCTGAGCAGCAGTTCCTTCTGGTTGTAATCGCTGCCGACACAGAGCTTCTGCACGATAGAGCGGTAGTCTTCGGGTGAACCCAACCCGTAGTTGGCAGAGACGGATGCGATGACGATGACATCGTCGTGACTGAGGAGGCTGGCTGTGGTACTCAGGCGAAGCCGCTCCAGCTCCTGGTTGATCGAGCTGTCCTTTTCGATGAAGAGATCCTGTCTGGGCAGATAGGCTTCGGGCTGATAGTAGTCATAGTAGGAGATGAAGTATTCGACGTGATTGTGAGGAAAAAAACTTTTGAATTCGCTGTAGAGTTGCGCGGCCAGTGTTTTGTTGTGCGTCATAATCAGTGTGGGCTTACCCGTCTTTTCGATCACCTTTGCCATCGTATAGGTTTTGCCGCTGCCTGTGACACCCAGGAGTGTTTGATACTGATTACCTTTCAGGATCGAATCACTGATCGCTTCAATGGCTTGCGGCTGGTCACCGGAGGGCTGGTAAGGGCTGCTTACCGTAAATTTTGGCACAGAAATACTCCAATCTTCTTAACTTTGAGGTTACTTTAATATTATTTTCTATTTCTTTAGATATTATAACAAAAAAATTGCAGATGGGGAGAAAGCGTAATGCCTCGCCTCTTTGCTGCGGTTTTAAAATTTTAACAACGGAGTTTTTATATGACAGCACTACAGAGGCTACAGGAAAAAATCGAACAGCTCAAAAACAATTATCATGGAATGCAGCACGAAATCGGTGAGTTGCGTTCACAGCTCGAGGGCTTGAACGCAAATCAGGGGGAGCAGCAGCACGTGATAGATCAACTGAGAAACGAACTGGAAGAGAAAGATAGAGAGATCGAAGGTATCGTTGCCAAGGTTGAAGAGCTGCTTGCGTAAGCCAATGTCTTGCCGCTAAAGTCATGATTCCAAGAGAGGAGAGGCAATGAAGAAAGTCGCTTTAACAGTTTCGGGTAACCGTTATGAGATAAAACTGGAGGATGAGTTTGCAGACTTTGTCAACAAAGATCTGCAGGAGGCGGGGATCGCACTGGACCGCGACAACAATCCTGCCGCACTGCTCAAGGCCTATCTCCGTCTTGCCAAGCAGAACAACAGCTACGAAGATGAGATCGAACTTCTGATAGAAACGCTGGACGGTCTATAGCGGCTTCCGGTCAGATCACCATATTGACGTCAGCGTGATCTTGAAAACACTTGAATAGCCTGTCGCGCTCCTCTTGGCTCTCGACGATACAGCTGGCATTATAACTATGGAATTTTCCGTTTTTTGACGGATTCCCCACCGAGCAGAGATGCTCTTTATCTCCCATTACCTCTTTGATACAGGCTTTGAGTTTCTCTTTGTCTCTGCCGATAATTTTAAAACCCCAGTTCGTGGGATATTCGATTTTTGGTTTCTCTTGGGTTTTATCGTCTAAAATCACCGCTTTTTCCTCCTGATTTGCTCTCCAGCTGTATATTTTTGATCACCAATCCTTTGTCGATTGCCTTGAGCATATCGTAGATTGTGAGCAGGCCGACACTGACACCGGTCAGTGCTTCCATCTCCACTCCGGTTTTTCCTGTCAATTTGGCAGTGACTGTCAATTTGAAACCCGGAAGCTCGTGAAGTTCTTCGATATCGGTTTTGACTGATGTGAGCATCAGGGGATGGCACATCGGTATCAGTGTGCTGGTCTGCTTGGCGCCCTGTATGGCGGCGATGACAGCTGTCTGGAGGACCGGTCCCTTTTTTGCCGTATTGGCAATGACGGCATTGAAGGCCTCCGGTGTTACCTTGATGATACCGCTCGCTATTGCGATGCGTGTCGTATTCTCTTTATCTGAAACATCGACCATTTTAGGTTTATTCTGTTCATCCAGATGGGTTAAATTCACGCTTCAATCCTCTTCTTTTAAAAATTTTCAGCATGGTAGCATAAAAAATGACGAAAATAAGAAAAAAATTGACGACGAAAAAAGATAAATGACGAAAATAATTGAAATATAGTTGACTTTTATCATCAAAATAGGCTACAATTATGCAAATGTTAAAGGAGGAGTATGACTTACGCGTATTTACGGCAGCTGCGCGGCAAAAGAAATATTGCCCAGCAGCAGAGTGTGATTCTCTCTTTTTCATTGGGTCAGGGCTTGAATATCGACAAAGAGGTTTTTGAATACTCAAACAAAAATCGCTCGATCGAGGAGCGGGAAGAGTTTGAAAAATTTATTCACGGGCTTGAAAAAGGTGATGCGATCGTTGTCGACGAAATATGGATGTTGAGCGAAAAGGTGGACGAGATCATCAAAGTGATCAATTGCATGTTGAGTAGAGGCGTGACGCTCTATATCGCTTCTTCGCAAACAGTGATCAATGCGCATAGTCTTGTCGGTGAAATCCTTCCGCTTCTCAATTCGCTTCGTGAAGAGCAGCGCAACAGGCAAAACCAGATCGGTCGCCCAAAGGGTAGCCGATCCAGTTCGAAATTTGACAAATACCAGACACAGATTATCGCTTTTCTCAAAGAGGGAATGAATGTCAGTGCGATTGCACGTGAACTGGGTGTCAGCAGAAGCTCTCTGAAAGACTTCATTGAATCAAGGGGAATCAAAGAGATGATAGAGGGGTCCTGGGTAGAGATCTCTCCATCCGGACAAGGCAGCAAAATGGAAGACAAGCTATTGATCTGTCCATTCGAGCAGGAAAAAACCAATCACAACAAAGGAGACAGAAATGGACACAACAGCGACAGCTAAAGCCAAGCCAAAGAAAAATATGGCCAAAGAGTATTTGAAGGGATGGGTGCCCTATCGTATCAAACGGTACTGGGTCTACCTGGCCGTTTCGATTATCGCACTGGTCATGCCATGGATCAAAATCAACGGGAATCATCTCTTCCTTTTGAGCTTTGACCACAAAAAACTGCACCTTGCCGGTGTCGCATTCGATATGCAGGAGCTCTATCTGATGCCGTTTCTGCTGATGCTGCTCTTTTTGGGCATCTTCGCCGTGACCGCAGTGGGCGGTCGTGTGTGGTGTGGCTGGGCGTGTCCTCAGACGATCTTTCGTGTGATCTACCGCGACGGAATCGAAACAAAACTGCTGGGTCTGCGAAAGCGTATCAAGAACAAGCAGCAGGAGCCGGATATGAGCAAGCCGGAGAACCAGATCAAAAAAGTTATCGCTATTTTGCTTTGGACTATTTTATCGCTGGTGGCAGCAGCGGACTTCCTTTGGTTCTTCATTCCGCCTGAAGAGTTCTTCACTTATCTTCAGAATCCGTCCGAACACATGATCATGGTAGGTACACTGCTGGGCGTCGCTGCCTTCCTTGTCGCGGATATCGTCTTCATCAAAGAGGATTTTTGTATCTATATCTGTCCCTACAGCCGTGTGCAGTCGGTGCTCTATGACGATGATACGATCATGGCGGTTTACGATCCGATTCGCGGTGGAGATATTTATCAGGGGCATGGCCACGACCGTCATAAGGTTTTCAATAAACAGAAGGAGCTGCTTGCCGCGGAGCCTGGTGCCGAGTGTACCACGTGTGAAAGCTGTGTCACTGTCTGTCCTACCCATATCGATATCCGAAAAGGGCTGCAGCTGGAGTGTATCAACTGTCTCGAGTGTGTAGATGCCTGTACGACCGTGATGGGCGCATTGGGCAAACCGAGTCTGGTACAGTGGTCGAGTGAAAAAGAGACCCTGCGACATGAAGGGAAAACCAACTATTTCAGACCCAAGGTGATCGCCTACTTTACGGTATTGGTTTTGGTACTGGTGGCACTCTTTGCGATGGGAAGCAAAAAAGAGAATATGCTTCTCAATGTCAACAAGACAACCAGACTCTACAAGATCCTGGATAACGGTGTTGTGGAGAATGACTATATTTTCCTCTTTGCCAATACGGACAGCAAGCCGCATAAGTACTTCTTTGAAATTGTCAACAATGACAAGATCGAAATCATCAGACCCAAAGAGCCATTTAGACTTGGGGCAGGCAAGAAGAAGAAAAAGGTTGTTGTCCTGCAAACAAAAGAGAGACTTGCGAACGATGCCAGGAAGGACGTGCCAATTCCTATCACAATCAGGGCATATGCCGTGGATGACAAGAAGAAGATTGTTGTAGACAGGAATACAGTCTTTGTCTATCCGAGAGCTGATCTGCTTGAGAAGAAAAAGTAGAGAGAAACATATGCAAAAAAGAATAAAAGGAGTTGTTTGAAATGGCAAATGTGTTGATTTTGGGAGGAGGCTTTGCAGGTGTAGAGGCTGCAATCTACCTCCGCAAAAATAATATAGATGTAACACTCGTGAGTGATCGGGACTATTTCTATATCTACCCCACCTCGATCTGGATTCCCACCGGTGAAGCAACGATGGAGGATGTCAGTGTTCCATTGAGAGATCTGGAAAAGGCGCACGGGTTTAGACTCATTATTGATGAAGTAAAAGAGATTCGATCCAAAGAAAGACGTGCCATATGTGCCAATGGTGAATATCAGGGAGACTATCTGGTGGTTGCGATGGGCAGCGGCAAGATGAAGCACAAAGGCAGCGATCATTTCCTCTCTATCTGCGGCAAGCCCGAAGAGGCGCCGAAAATCAAAGCGCGTATCGATGCGTTGATCGAAAAAGGAAGCGGCAAAATCGCGATGGGCTTTGGCGGCAACCCCAAAGATCCGAGTAATGTACGGGGTGGGCCTGCTTTTGAAGTGATTTTCAATCTGCATAACCGTCTGAAAAAACTTGGTATCCGCGACAAGTATGAGTTGACATTCTTTGCGCCGATGGAGAAGCCCGGTGCACGCATGGGGCCACAGGCGCTGAAGATGATGGATGTCTATTTTGGCAAACTCGATATTAAAAAGCATTTTGGCAAAAAAATCATACGTTTCGAAGAAGATGGTATCGTTTTTGAGGACGAGAGCAAGCTTGAGAGTGATTTTACGATGTTTATCCCTGCAGGGGATGGTCATCCGGTTTTCCAGAATTCCGACCTGCCTCTCAATGATTCCGGACTGATTATGATCAATGACTACAGTGAAGTGATGCACGATTTTGATGAGACGTCAGAGCAGTACAATGTTTTTGCCATTGGTGATTCAGCAGTACTTGAAGGGCCTGACTGGCGGGCGAAGCAGGGTCATATCGCTGAAGTGATGGCACGCAATGTCGCTTTCAATATCAATGCAATGATCCAGGGGGACGAGGAGCGCAAAGGGTACAAGGACCATATCAATATCCTCTGTGTGATGGACAGCGGAGATGGAGCCGCTTTCGTCTATCGAAGTGATAAGGGTGGCAAAATGATCCCGCTGCCAATTGTCGGCCACTGGATGAAAAAAGGGTGGGGTTGGTACTGTCGCAACTCCAAGCTGGGCAAGATACCAAGATTGCCGGGAATGTAAAAAGGAGAAAAAATGAAACAAATTACCGTAATGGAAAAATATCCGGTCTTTACACTG
>JAOZOG010000352.1:0-2045 GCA_029933395.1 Sulfurovaceae bacterium
CAACCCCTATGCATATATCGATAGTAACATCGTCGGTTTTATTAATCTACTCGAAGCCTGCCGCCACAACAATGTCAAACATCTTGCCTATGCCAGCAGCTCCAGTGTATACGGCCTGAACGAAACCATGCCATTCAGTACACATGACAATGTCGACCACCCCGTCAGCCTCTATGCCGCCAGCAAGAAGTCCAACGAACTGATGGCGCACACCTATAGCCACCTTTACGGTTTGCCGACGACCGGATTGCGTTTCTTTACCGTCTATGGCCCCTGGGGACGACCTGATATGGCGCTTTTTCTGTTCACCAAAGCCATTTTGGAGGATAAGCCCATCGATGTTTTCAATTATGGCGATATGCAGCGTGATTTTACATATGTCGATGACATTGTCGAAGGGCTAGTACGAGTCATTGACAACCCACCCAAAGGAAACCCGGATTGGAGCGGAAAACATCCGGATCCCGGGAGTTCCAAGGCGCCATATAAAATCTATAATATCGGCAACAACAATCCGGTAAAACTGATGGATTTTATCGAAGCCATTGAAAAAGCAATTGGCAAAGAAGCGAAAAAGAATCTACTTCCCATCCAGCCTGGTGATGTACCTGCCACCTATGCCGATGTCAGTGACCTCATTGAAGATCTGGGCTATAAACCTGCTACACCCATCAAAGAGGGAATCGAAAATTTTGTGAAATGGTACAAGGAGTTCTACAATGTCTGACAAAATTGCCGTCATTGGCCTGGGATATGTGGGTCTGCCCCTGGCGCATGCTTTCAGTTTCAAATATCCCGTTGTGGGTTTTGATATTGCCAAATGGCGCATTGAAGAGCTGCGCTGTGGTAACGACCGTACGCTTGAACTCAGTGAAACGCAAGTTAAAGAGGCGATGGAAAATGGGATGGTGTTTACTGATAAACTCGATGACATTGCAGACTGCAACATCTATATTGTTACGGTTCCGACACCTATCGATAGCCATAAAAACCCAGACCTGACACCACTGATCAAAGCCAGTGAATCCATCGGCAAGGTACTTAAAGCGGGTGATATTGTCATTTACGAGTCGACCGTATTCCCCGGATGTACAGAAGAGGTTTGCGTACCTATCCTAGAGCAGGTTTCCGGCCTCAAATACATCACTTCTGACGAGCCAAAAACCAAAAACCAAAAACCAAAAACCAACGGATTTTACTGTGGCTATTCCCCCGAGCGTATCAACCCAGGGGACAAAGAGCATACCGTCACCAAAATCCTTAAAGTCACTTCCGGTTCCACGCCCGAGATCGCCGAAAAGATCGATGGGCTCTACGCCTCCGTCATCACTGCCGGCACCCATCTGGCTTCCAGTATCAAAGTGGCTGAAGCGGCCAAGGTGATCGAAAATGCCCAGCGCGATATCAATATCGCTTTTGTCAACGAGCTTGCACTCATTTTCGACAAGCTTGGCATCGACACCCACGACGTGCTGGCAGCGGCGGGCACCAAATGGAATTTCCTGCCCTTTAAACCGGGCTTGGTGGGCGGCCACTGTATCGGCGTCGACCCTTACTATCTTACCTACAAGGCCAAAGAAGTGGGTTATCAACCCGAAGTGATTCTTGCCGGAAGACGTATCAATGACAACATGGGCGTTTTCGTGGCCAACAAAGTGGTCAAGCTAATGATCCACAAAGGCCACACCGTCAAAGGGGCCAGGGTCTTGATGCTTGGTATCACCTTCAAAGAGAACTGCCCCGACATCCGTAACTCCCGCGTTATCGATGTTATCCGCGAATTGCAGGATTTTGGCTGTGAAGTGGATGTCTACGATCCCTGGGCCGATCCGGCAGAGGTCCGTCATGAATACGGTCTCGACCTGCTATTGCCCATCGACCACCGACTACCGAGCAGCTACGATGCGGTAGTGCTGGCCGTGGCGCACGAAGAGTTTGCGAGGCTTGATTTGCAAAGAAACGATGGTCGTGTCGTTTACGATATCAAGGGCATGCTTCCCGGAGATCTTGCCGACGGCAGATTGTGAGAAATGCGATTTTTCCGA
>JAOZOG010000352.1:2055-2301 GCA_029933395.1 Sulfurovaceae bacterium
ACCATTGATCATCGACCATTGACCGATTATGATGCGGTGGTGTTGGCCGTAGCGCACAAAGAGTTCGCCGAACTTCCGTTGCAAAAGGATGACGTGACGGTCGTTTACGACATCAAAAGTTTCCTTCCTGAGAGTTTAACAGACGGTAGATTGTGATAGATGCGATTTTTCCGTAAATTCGATGCCCTGCTAACGCGACACGACAAGCGCTTTCTTGTCGTTCTTTTTCTCTTTTCCATTGTCGTG
>JAOZOG010000353.1 GCA_029933395.1 Sulfurovaceae bacterium
CCGCTTAAGGCTGGTTCCAAAGGCTTAACTGCCGTAGGTATCCACCACTGCGTGAAGATAGACTTTGCCACCCCCTTGAGACGGCCTACATAGGAAGATATTCTGGATTAGAAGCTCTCCGGGACAGGAGCTTTTCACATGGGTGAAACCCATCTCTCAAAAATCGATAGGAATGGGATTTGCTCATGAATGTCTATGAAATTGACAGACAAGCAATGAAAATTTATAAAGCCTTTGTTCCTTATGAAAGAGCTGAGTCTCCAGGGCAAAGAGAGGCTATCAGGCCATCCTAAAGAGGTGCTCAACGAGATTTTATGGATTCTCGAGACCGGAGCTCAATGGAGCGAACTGTCAAGCGCAACCTAAAAATGTACCACTGCGCAGAGCAAATATGTACCACCATGACGGCATGAAGCCGCACCTCGTGAATTAAAGAACTCCCGCTTTTCTTTTCTGCATCAAGCGATAGCTTTCGCCCTGAATGTTGAGAATATGCGAGTGGTGGATCAGCCTGTCCAAAATGGCGGCGGTCAGCGCTTCGTCATGATTGAGAACCTCCTTCCATTGGGTAAAGGGCAGATTGGATGTTATGATGATCGAGCCGGTTTCATAGCGTTTGTTGACGATCTGAAAGAAGAGGTTGGCCTGCTCTTCATTCAGCTTGATGTAGCCGAATTCGTCGAGGATCAGAAGTTTGTTGGCATTGATGACACGCTTGAAATAGAGTTCGAGCTGATTGGTCTGTTTGGCGCTTTCAAGCTGCAGGAGCAGATCGGCGACGGTGATGAAGCGGGTTCGGATACGTTTTTGGGTGGCCAGGTATCCCAGAGCGATGGCCAGGTGGGTTTTTCCCACACCGCTGGGGCCCAACAGCAAGATGTTTTCTTTTCGGTCGATGAAAGCCAGCGTGGCCAGTTCGCTCAGCAGGGTTCTATCGATGGAGGTAACCTTCTCGTCGAACGCTTCGAGCGTCTTGACGACGGGAAAGGCGGCGGTGCGCAGCATCATCTCTTTGCTTCGCGCCGCCCTTTGCGCCGCCTCCTTTTGCAGCAGTGAAAGCAGAAAGTCGCTGTAGGAGCGTGAGGAACGCGCCGCTTCATCGGCCAGTGCCTGATATCCTTCGGCTATGGCCGGGAGTTTGAACTCCCGGCACAGATCACGAATGCGTTCATGAGGCATGCGCTCTCCCTGGCGTCAGGATACTTTCGTAATCGTCAAGACGGGTGGTGTAGGTGACGGCAACCTCCTCGATCGCGGTGGATGCCATAGGATGTTTATCTGCCTTGGCCGATTGCGTGCCCTTTGGCAGATAGGGTTGAAGCGATCTGCGCTCTTGAATCAGACGTTCCGAAGGCTTCTGTTTGGTCGTACCGTGGATACGCTCGTTGGTACGGGCGATCCAGCCGAAGACGTGGTAATTGAGCAGCTGGGGCGTGATCGGCACGCCGCTGCCTTTGAGAGCGGCCGCGAGCGGTCGGTAGAAGTTCTCTTTGAGATAGCGGTTGAACTTCTCCACCTTCCCTTTTGTCTGGGCGCGGTAGGGTTGACAGAGCCTGGGGATGAACCACCCTTTGGAAAAATCCAAGAAGGCCTGGTTGAATCCGTGTTTGCCTTTGCCGTATCGGTGACGCTCTATGACGACGCTTTTTAGATTGTCGTACAATATCGTCTTGGGCACGCCTCCGAAATAGGCGAAGGCCTTTTCGTGACACATCTGCCAGATCTCCTGGCGCATCGAGTCGGTGAAGTAGACGAAGGGCGCTCTGGAGTAGGAGAGCAGCATCACGAAGGCGTAGATTGGACGCTTCCCTCCCCGAATAACAGTCCAATCCACCTGTGCCTGATGTCCCGGCGGTGTCTCGAAGCGTACGACGGGCTCTTTGGATGTGCCGAATCCATGCTCGGCATACCACCTGCCCATATATGCCTGCAGTATCCTCAGCTTTCCCTCGTATCCACGCGATACGATCTCCTCCAGAACGACCGTCGAGGGAATCCTCGTCGGAAGAGCCTGCGAGAGTCTTCGGTCTATATAGGGCTTGTACGCATCCAGTTTGCTGGAATAGGCCCGTTTGGCGTACGGTTTTAGCTTGGACTCTCCCAACCGTCTGGCAATCGTCCGGCGGTCCAGACCTGTGATCCTGGCGATGGATCGTATCGAATGTCCCTGGGACTTCAATGTATGAATCACTGTAAATTCCTCCTGGCTTATCACGACTGCGCTCCTGATCTTTCATCTTAAAGCGACAGTCTATCCAGTGGTACATTTTTACTTTGCGTCGGTGGTGTATTTTAGCATTG
>JAOZOG010000354.1 GCA_029933395.1 Sulfurovaceae bacterium
GGAGGCTATCGTTTCAAGACAGACTTTTAGGGTCTGTCAGGAACTTACATCATTCCAGGCATGCCGCCCATACCGCCCATATCAGGCATTGCGGCAGGCGCAGGGTTCTTCTCTTTGATGTCACTGACTGTCGCTTCAGTGGTCAGGAGGAGGCTCGCTACTGATGTCGCATTCTGCAGAGCGATTCTGCCTACTTTCAGCGGATCGATGATACCGGCTTCGAGCATATCGACATATTCTCCTGTGGCTGCATTGAATCCAAGGTTTTCTGTATCGCTGTTGGCAATCTTGTCGACCACAACACCCGCGTCAAATCCTGCATTGGTAGCGATCTGCTTCATTGGCGCAGAGATTGCTCTGAGGATGATTTCCGCTCCGACTGCTTCATCACCTGCGAGGTCGAGTGAGACTTTCTGTGCTGCTTTGATGAGTGCTGCACCCCCACCGATGACGATACCTTCATCGACTGCAGCTTTGGTAGCGGAGAGGGCATCGTCGACACGGTCTTTCTTCTCTTTCATCTCAGTCTCTGTCGCTGCACCGACTTTGATGACTGCGACACCGCCGCTCAGTTTGGCGAGTCTCTCCTGGAGCTTCTCTTTGTCGTATTCACTGGTCGTATTGTCGATCTGTGTTTTGATCTCGTTGACTCTGGCTTCGACAGCCGCACTGTCGCCTTTGCCGTTGACGATGACTGTATTGTCTTTATCGATTACGACACGTCCAGCCTGACCAAGCTCTGCGAGTGTTGTTTTCTCGAGTGTGAGGCCAAGCTCTTCAGTGATCACGGTACCGCCAGTCAGGATCGCGATATCCTGAAGCATCGCTTTCTTTCTGTCGCCGAAGCCTGGTGCTTTGACGGCAGCGATATTGAGTACACCCTTGAGTCTGTTGAGGACCAGTGTCGCGAGTGCTTCACCTTCAACATCGTCAGAGATGATCAGGAGTGGTCTGCCGGACTGCTGGATCTGCTCAAGTACCGGCACGAGGTCTTTGAGCGATGTGATCTTGCTGTCTGTCAGGAGCAGGAGAGGATTCTCCAGTTCGCATGTCATCTTCTCGCTGTTGGTGACGAAGTAGGGGCTGAGATAGCCTCTGTCGAACTGCATTCCCTCGACCACTTCGAGTTCATCGTTGATTCCTTTTGCCTCTTCGACAGTGATGACACCGTCTTTGCCGACTTTTTCCATCGCTTCGGCAATCAGATCACCGATCGTTTCGTCGGAATTGGCTGAGATACTCGCTACCTGAGCGATCTCTTTTTTGTCTTTGACCTCTTTGGTGATTTTTTTGAGTTCTTCGATGATCGCTGCACTTGCTTTGTCCATACCGCGTTTTACTTCGATCGGGTTGGCGCCGGCAGTGATGTTTCTGAGTCCCTCTTTGAAGATAGAGTGCGCCAGGACAGTCGCTGTCGTTGTACCATCACCCGCTTCGTCTGCCGTATTGCTGGCGACCTCTTTGACGAGTTGTGCTCCCATATTTTCGAGTGCATCTTCCAGTTCGATTTCACGAGCGACGCTGACACCGTCTTTTGTGATGTGTGGTGCACCGAAACTCTTCTGGATCAGGACATTACGGCCTCTTGGCCCCATTGTCACTTTCACTGCGTCCGCGAGTTTGCTTACGCCTTCAAAAAGTCCGTTTCTTGCTTTGTCTGAATAAAAAATTTCTTTTGCCATATTTTAATCCTTTTATCTATTTATCTATTTTTTTATTATCTCTATATAAAGTGGAATATTGATCCGCTCTATATCTTAGCTGATGATTCCGAGGATCTCATCGCTGTTGAGGATCAAAAGCTCTTTACCGTCGAGATTGATCTCTGTGCCGGTATATTTTCCAAATACTACGGTATCGCCTTCGCTGATACCCTCATCGATTGCATCGGGTCCGACTGCCAGAACTTTTCCCTGAAGGGGCTTCTCTTTGGCATTATCCGGAATGATGATACCGGAAGCCGTGGTAGTGACCTCTTCTTCCCTCTCGACCAATACTCTGTTTGCTAATGGTTTGAATGCCATGTAGTCTCCTTTATATGATTGTTATCAAGTTTTTGCAAGTCGTATTGTAATGATTTTTTTCTAATTTGTCAAGAGTCTATCGAAAAAAATTCAATATATATGAGTCAAATTGACTAAAGTATATTTATTCTCCTTTGTCGAAGCCCGGAAAAAATTGATCTTTCCCTAATTTTATCATTGACAATAAAGTTTTCTTTGGGTAAAATTCCGACTCTTCAATAGTGGCAAGGTAGCTCAGCTGGTTAGAGCGCTGGTCTCATAAGCCGGAGGTCGGG
>JAOZOG010000355.1 GCA_029933395.1 Sulfurovaceae bacterium
AGCCCACGTTCCAGGCCATTCATATCAGCAATAGAGACAAAGATATCAAACGAACGATGAACAGAATCATCGACAGGATCATTGAACTGGACAAATATATCGTCAACGGAGAGATTCCCACGGAATGCACGAAAGAAGAGAAATGGTTCCGTTCCCTGGGCAAGGGCAAAGGAAAGGTACCAACGAGATGTCTGCTCTATTGCGATCACTTCTGGGCAGGAAACTGCCCCTATGAAAATCCAAGAAAAACACAACATGCACAGAATCTCCTGCTGATGCATCAAAGCGAAAAGATCGGAACCTGGTAATGAAACGGATTCGGACAGGCTTCAGGGCCAGAATCGGAAAAGCCGTACACAGATGGTCGGATGGACAGATGCGAATGTGCCTGGAAGAGATCGTAGACGTTCAAACCGGCGAATTGTTCAGAGATCATATCTGGGTGCCGAGAAAGCGTTTCCAGGGGTTCATGCCCGGAGATGTCGTCAGATTCTCGGCGGAAGTGGATGTTTACGAATCGACAGGCACATGGAAAAAAGGAATCTGCAAAATCAGAAAGGTCAGATATGCTGAACAAAATAGAAGAGGTGATTCTCAACAGGGAGAACCCCTTCAAGCCCACGATAGAGCTGAAGGACGCCGAGGGGTTCCTGATAGCGAAAAGAGAGGTGACGCCGCAGAATGCCTGGGAAGAGTATCTGAAGACGGCACAAATGGTAGCGGACAAAGTCTGGAGTAAACGATGGGCGGAGAAGCTGGGCTTTACCTCGACAGACTCGAAGAAAGGAGAAAAATAATCATGCAATTGAGACCTTATCAGGAGAAGATCGTAGAGCATACGGTCATCTCTGTCGAGGAAGGCAACAGGAACGTCGTGATACAGGCACCGACGGGTTCAGGCAAATCGGTCATAGCCGCAGAACTCGTCAACTATTTCACGGCTGGCCTGATGAGCGTGGCGATTATCGTCAAGCATACATCGCTCATCGATCAGATCAGCGCACATCTGGAGGGGTTCCATATCGATCATTCGATCCTCAAGGCAGGATATGAAGAGAAATGGAACCCCGAAGCGCAGGTGCATCTGATCATGGCCCAGACACTCCATGCCAGAATCGACAAAATCGACCTGAATCTGGATGCCGTCATCATCGACGAAGCCCATGTGGAATGGGGAACCCCCAGAATGCAAGCGATTCTGGAGCATCTGGATCCGAGGATAAAGATCGGCATGTCGGCAACGCCCTGGGACATGAAAGGATACCGGCTCGAAGGAATGGACGATCTGATCAGAGTCGTAGACGAGCGTGATCTGACGGAAGCGGGGTTCCTTGCGCCACTGAAGTATTATGTGCCGAAATGGTCGCAGGAAATCGATTACGACAGCATGGAATCGAGCAACTTCGACTACACCACGGAGTCGATCTCGAGCCTGATCGGAACCCCGGAATATGCCAAGATGACAGCGGAATCGATGGAGCAGATGGGGCTCAAGGACAAAAAGACGATCGTGTTCGCCAACGACATAGCCCATTGCGAGCTTCTGGCGGACACTCTTGCCCAAAACGGCTTCAAGGCCTATGCCTACCATTCCAAAACGCCGAAAGCCCTTGCAGATACGATTATGGACTCGTTTCGCCAGGGGGTTCCATGGACATTTTCAGACGGACTGTTCAAAGACGAGACAGTCGACTGCAAATGTATCGTCGCCGTATCGAAGATTTCGATCGGATTCGACGTGCCGGATATCGAGGCAGGCGTCATGTGCAGACCGACGAAAGTATTGTCACTCTGGAGACAACAGCTCGGTCGTGTCTGCCGAACGGCAGAAGGAAAGGATCATGGCATCATCCTCGATCTATGCGGAGGCGTAAGCCGGCTGGGGTTCCATGACGATCCCTACTTTCCGCCGGAAAAGAAAGACAAGCAGGCTCTCAGAAGAGAGCTGGAACGCATTTCCAAGCCTGTCGTGGATCTTCTGACGAAGGAGAACCCCACGGAAATCACGAGAAGGATGATTCTCGAAAAGCTCGAAGAGCTGGAGAGAAAACGGCTCGACATCAAACAGGCCGACATCGAAACGGTCATGATGATCTTCGAAACGAGCTTCTCTCCGAAGGAAATCATCGCCTGCGCCTACGAAATCAACAGAAGAAAGACAGGAACCCCCTGGAAAGAGGAGACGGTCGAATGGGCAGCCAAACCATGGGAAGAAGTCATCGACAACTATCCGGAAACGGAAAGAATCCTGCTCAAATCGATGAAAACGAGACTCAAGAATATCGTCT
>JAOZOG010000356.1 GCA_029933395.1 Sulfurovaceae bacterium
AATCGCTGATACTGTAAGCTATTCTCCTTCCATCGCCTTTGCCGGCCAAATAAGCCTTTGCGTCAGTCTTGAATACCAAAATATTTTTACCTGGTTTTGCAATGATAGACAGTTTGATTATTTTTGATTCGCCTGGTTCCAGGTTGATGGATTGATTTTTTTGATCTTCATAAAAAATCGATACATTTCTTTTCTTTATTGTTCCGATTTTGAATGAAATATTCAATAATTGAAGTATTTATTGTAAATTATTTTACAGATTTTGGACTCCTGGGGACTATCTACTCGACCCCTCGGTCAATATCGAAAGCAGTTGTCCAGCACTCTCTTTCCAGATCAACCATGGCATATCATTTGATTTTGGATGTTGGTTTTCCCTGTATAATTCCAGCCATTTTTTGATAGCGTCAGTAAGGGTATGTGGTTTTTTGTCATTATTGAAATAGAAAGCATATTTGCCTGCCACCTCGCGAAATACCAGGATATCTCTGGCGATGATGGGAAGTTTGTGCTGTGCCGCCTCGATCAGAGGGAGACCAAATCCTTCGGCTTCACTTGCGGCGATCAGGCAGGCGGAAGCGGCATAGAGCTTTTTGAGATATTCATCACTGATTCCTTCCAGCCAGAAGAGATGCTGTCCTTTTTCAGGATGACTGCGCAGTTTTTTGAAAAGATCCTCTACTTTCCATCCCTCTTTGCCGACAATGACCAGATTGATATCCTCGCCTTCATCCCAAAGTTTATCAAAAGCTTCTAGAGTTTGGTGGTGCCCCTTTCTGGGCTCGACTGTGCCGACCACTAGAAAGCTGGGTACGGATCGTACCTGTTCCAGTACTTTACCGGCATCATCAGGCAATCCAGTCGAAGGTGCACTATTTTCGATATCGGCTCCCAGATGAAAGCTTTTGACAACTGGAGGTGAGAGACGTTTGGGTGGGTGCTGTACCATCCACTCCTCTATCTCGCCGGCAACCGCTTCGGAGATACAGAGAAGTCCTGTCGAGACCTCAGTGGCGCACTCCAGCCATTCGTTAAGATTTTTCGATACGGCATCGACCCACCATTCCGGGTGTTTGGCAAAGAGAATATCATAAATGATAAAGTAGACATTGACACCCATTCGCTGCATGTAAGCGTAGATATCCTTGACGACATGAACCAGGTGTGCCGTAATGTCAAGAGCAAGATAAATATCGTCCTGCCTGAAATCTACCGCTTCATCTGCCAAGTCTGCTCCTGAATAGGTACCGGTGATTTGGGTGACGAACTTTCGGGCATGACGGTACTGTTTGTTGTCAAAATAGATCGGCTTGACAATGTAGGTAGCAGGTGGATTGTTCAGTATCTCCAGCAGCAGGCTTCTGACAACCCTCTGGACACCGGATTTGAGATCGGTGTTAACCAGTACGGAGATATCCAGAAAGAGCTGCTTGGGCTCGCGTGTATTGAATGAGAGGCAATAGGCGAACTGCTCCAAGTCACCTTCTTCGGGTTTTTCGATGATATAGACTTGGGATATTGCTTCAATAATGTTATGCTTTTCACTTTTGCTCTCTGGGGTTTTTTTCTCAAGCATGTTTTCCATACTCTCCAGTGCCAGTTTTGCACTTTGATCCCAGGAGAAGTGCTTGACCTGTGTTTTGGCGTGTGCTACAAGGCTCTTTCTAAACTCTCGGTTTTCTATGACTTCACGCATCTTTGCCGTCATCGATTCGATCGAATCAGGATCAAAGAGTGCGCGGTCCCATCCAATTACTTCGGGAATACTTGTCGCGTCGGAGCCGATGACGGGAGCGGAACAAGCCATTGCTTCGAGCACTGGCAATCCAAACCCCTCGTGTTTGGAGGGGAAGACGAAGAGATCGGCAGTGCTATAGAGTGCGATTAGATCTTCATTGCTGACATATCCGGTAAGAATCAGTTCTCTATCAGGGAGCCCCTGTTTTTGTGCGAATCTTTCGAGTCGATGACGGTCATCCTGGTGTATTTTGCTGACGATCGCGAGCTGATACTCTTTTCTGATTATTCCAGGGAGACGGCTGTAGGCTTTAATAAGCCCTTCAAAGTTTTTTCGTTTGTCGAAGCCGCCGGGTGCGTACATTACAACTTTATCGTCGATACCATATCTTTGGCGCAGTTTCTCTTTTTCCTCCTTTGAGAGTGAAGCTGGGTGGAAGCTTTCGTCTACGGCACAGGAGATATTCGCTATTCTCTCCCTGGGAATATCCAGTGCTTCGACTGCTTCGCGTTTGGAGGATTCCGAGATGGAGAGCAGAAGATCC
>JAOZOG010000079.1 GCA_029933395.1 Sulfurovaceae bacterium
GACATCGTGTCAAATTTACTACCTACTACCTACTACCTACTACCTACTACCTACTTAAACAGATCTTCCAGCGCTGAAGTGTCCGTCGTTTTTTCCACGGCTTTCGGTTCGTTACCGCTGCTTTCGCCTGTGCGATCCGTCACACCTTCGACTTCATTGAGTTCAATGGTGTAGCCGGTAAGCATCGAGGCAAGACGAATATTGATACCACTCTTCCCGATCGCTTTTGCCTTCTGGTCACCGGTAATATTGATGACCGCTTTTTTTCCTGCTTCGATCTTGATACTCTGCGTGATCGCCGGGCTCAATGCCCTGGTGATGAAGATTTCGGGAATGGGTGAATATTCGATACAGTCGATATTTTCTCCATTGAGTTCTTCGCTGACGGCATTGATACGGACCCCTTTGACACCGACTGCGGCACCGATGGGATCGATATTCATTTGATCGCTTTTCAGTGCGATTTTGGCTCTCTCTCCGGGGATTCTGGCGGCAGCGACAATCTCTACAGCGCCATCTTCGATTTCGGGTACTTCTCTCTTCATCAATGCCTCGAGAAATTTGGGAGATGTTCTTGTCAACTCCAGAAACATACCATACTGGGGATCGACACTGACAAATCTCAGCAATGCCTTGATGGTATCGCCCCGTTTGAACTTTTCGCCTTTGATACGGTTCCGTTGACTCAGTACCCCTTTGAGTTCACCAATTTCGACAAAGGTATTGTCGCTTTCGTCAACCCTGTTGACAGTACCGATCATGATGGTGCCGACCATTGCTTTGTATTTCTCGAAAAGATCCTGCTCTATACGTCTCTGGACATGGTACTCCAGCTCTCTGAAGAGATTGGCCGCCGCAGTACGCCCATGGTCTTCCAGAATAAATTCCGAACGCAGTTCATCATCTATCTCGATCTCCGGATCATACTCTTGGGCTTCGCTGAGCGGCATAAAGCTGTCGGAAAATTCTTCAAGGCGCTCATCATCGTCGGCAACGACAGTGATGACTTTGTGGATCGAATAATCACGGGTGTCCATATCGACCAGCGCTTCAAATGTACTCTCCTCGCTTGTCAGTTTCTTGGCAGTGTTGATAAGTGCCTCTTTGAAGGCATCGATGGCATTCTCTTTTGAAATATTTTTTTCATGCGCGATTGCCTCGATAATATCCAGAATTTTTTCCATTTATTGCTGTCCTTTGTTTGTTTCAATCATTTGTTAACTGTTCCATACTGCTCATCTATCGCTACAAGTGGTAACATAACAGTGTGTCTGACCGGCAGGATAATGTGTATTTATGAAGAACAATATTATATCTAATCAAAGCTTTACTGAAAATGAAGTATAATATTTGTAAGTATATTAAGATTCGTGGTGGAGAGAGACGGGAAGTGCCCGGTTGGAATTGCGACATACAGTATTAGGTAAAGAAGGAAGAATAATGAAATTGAAACTTGCCAGAACGACACTCAAGGCAAAGCCAAAAACCATTGAATTGAAAAAGCTGGAAGAAGATCTGGCAAAAAAATCGATCTTTTATTTCGACAAAGATAATTCTCACAAAGATATGATTCAACTGATCGAATATTTCGAGGAGAAGGGGCACAGCGTATATATGCGTGAGGTGAAATATGGCCTGGACGATAACGAATATATCTACGAGGTGCATATCGTATAGCAAAAAGTGCCCCAGTAAAGCAAAAACGACTCTCTTTTCGAGAGACTGATATGCTTAGTGCTTTTTCAAATATAGCGTTTCTATGTACAGATTCAACAAAGTAAAAATATGAAAAAACTCTTTATCGAGACGCTTGGCTGCGCGATGAATATGCGCGACAGCGAACACATGATCGCCGAACTCAACCGCCGGGACAGCTATGAATTGACACAGGCAGTCGATGAAGCGGACCTGATCATCATCAATACCTGCAGTGTACGCGAAAAACCGGTTGCAAAACTATTTTCGGAGATCGGTGTTTTCAACAAAAAGAAAAAAGAGGGTGCCAAAATCGGCGTCTGCGGCTGTACGGCAAGTCACCTTGGTGAGGAGATCATCAAGCGTGCTCCCTCTGTCAGCTTCGTACTCGGTGCACGCAATGTTTCCAAAATCAATGAGATTATTGACAAAAAGCATGCTGTTGAAGTTTCGACAGATTACGATGAGAGTGAGTATGACTTCGCTGAATATCGAAGCAACCCCTATAAAGCACTGGTCAATATCTCGATCGGCTGCGACAAGCAGTGTACTTTCTGTATCGTGCCGGCCACCAGGGGGGAGGAGGTTTCTATCCCCAGTGAGCTGCTCGTTCGGGAGATCAGCAAGGCAGTTGAAGGCGGCGCCAGAGAGGTGATGCTGCTGGGACAGAATGTCAATAACTACGGCCGACGTTTCAGTGCAGACGAGGAGTCGTGCAATTTTACGCAGCTTTTGCAAAAAGTGAGCCGGATCGAGGGTCTTGAGCGTATCCGCTTTACTTCGCCCCATCCCCTGCATATGGATGATGCATTCCTGGAGGAGTTCGCCTCCAATCCCAAAATATGCAAACAGATCCATATCCCGCTGCAGAGCGGCTCGACAGAGATTCTCAAGGCGATGAAACGCGGCTATACCCAGGAGTGGTTTCTTGACCGATGTGCCAGAGTGCGGGCACTGGTGCCGGAAGCGACGATCTCTACCGATATTATCGTTGGTTTTCCGGGAGAGAGTGATGCAGACTTCGAAGAGACGATGAGGGTGCTTGAAGCGGTACGATTCGAGCAACTCTTCTCTTTCAAATACTCTCCCCGCCCGCATACGACCGCTGCAACGCACACGAATCAGGTCGATCCTGCCGTAGCTTCGGAACGCTTGTCACGTCTCCAGGCACGTCATACCGAAATACTTGATGAGGTGATGGATGCACAGCTCGGCAGAGTGCATAAGGTCTACTTCGATGAGCTCAAGCCCAATGGACGGATAGCCGGGCGCAGCGATGATGGCAAGCTGGTATTTGCCGAGGGGAGCGAATCGCTTCTGGGGAAGATCGTAGATGTCAAAATCACCAAGACTTCCAGAGGGGCTCTGGATGGTATCGTGCTTTAGCAGCCAAAGAGTAGGCGGGATTGAAAAAAGTATTTCATAATATCGGACTCTCGGTTGCCGCTTTTCTGATCTACCTCACGATGCGATTTTTGTGGTACAGCTCCAGAAAAACCTATCATATTCTGACCCCTATCGGAGAGGAGCAGCATATTATCGCCTGCTGGCATTCCGATCTGCTGATGATCCCCGTCTACCGAAAGATTCGTCCGCATCATCCTGCATCGGCGATCATTTCTCAGCATAAAGATGGAGAGATCGTCGCGAAGGTGCTCTCCTATCTTTCGATCAAATCACTGCGTGGTTCGACAAGAAAGGGCGCTAGAAAAGTTCTGCTCGAAGCGTTTCGTACGATCAAGAGAGGTGATGATGTGCAGATATCGCCCGACGGACCCAAGGGTCCCCGTTATCACATCAATGATGGAGCGGTTGCGCTGGCACAGAAAGGCCGTCTGCCGATTATGATTATCGGATACAGGGCGGATCGCTACTGGCAACTCAAAAGCTGGGATAAATTTGTCATTCCCAAGCCATTCTCCAGGATCGATTTTTATATTCAGTCGATTTCCGTCGAGGGATTGGCCCTTCCGGAAGCCAATGCACTGCTTCTTGAAAAGATGCTCGAGCACGCATTGCCCTAGAAGGAGAGAAATTGCGAGAAGATTCGGAGCAACTGCTGGATGATTTTCTGACCTATATCCGTGATGTACGGGGCTATTCGGAGACTTCGGCGACAACCTACGAAGTGGCACTTCGTCAAATGCTCGAGGCCAGTGAGTGGTTCGAAGAGGAGGGGAGATGGGTATTGGACATTACCCCCTTTCGCCTGAAGGTGATGAAGAACAGTAAAAAAACAATCGCCAAGAAACTCAGCGCTATCCACTCCTTTGTCTCATACCTTCAGGAGCAGAGAGAGATGTCGATCAAGTTGATCGCAGATGAGTCTGTCAAAGTACCCCGGACTCTCCCAAAGCCAATCGAGGAGGAGTATATCGAGGAGGTCCTGGAAGATGCCGGACTTCGGGAGAAGCTGTTGGTCGCGATGCTGTATGGGCTGGGACTTCGGATCAGTGAATTGAGCAGTTTGAAACTGGAGAGTATTCATCCCGGGTGGGTCGAGATTCGGGGAAAGGGCGACAAGGTCAGGCAGCTTCCTCTTCTTCCGGCGATTCATTCGATGATTATGTCCTATCTGGATCAGTATGCACCAAAACGCTATCTATTTGAAAAGGGCGGAGCCAATATGAATCCGGCACAACTCCGATATATGCTGACCAAGCTTTTCAAGGCAAAAGGATTGAAAGTCACGCCGCATCAGCTTCGCCACTCTTTTGCAACACACCTGTTGAACAATGGTGCCAGGATCAGTGACGTCAGTGAGTTGTTGGGTCATAGCTCTATGGCTACGACACAGGTCTATACGAAGTTGGGAGATGCCAGAAAACTCAAAGAGTATCTGGGTGCCCATCCGTTGGCGCAGAAAAAATAAGCGCTATCTATTTTTTAAGCACCCTTAAGGACGAAGAATTTCGACAGTCGCGCCGGCTCTCATCCTCTTGAAGTATCTTTTGACCGCATCACCCTGCTGCTCTTTCTTCCAGGCGATGCCGACACTCTGCTTTACCTCATCATAAGGCTTCAATCTGCCCTTTCCTTTGCTCACGATTTTATAGGTGACGTAGGCACTGCCGTTATTGAATGCCGGAGTAAACTTCCCTTTCGGTGTCCGTGAAATCATCGCCAGAAGCTGAGGAGTGATGTCGCTCCCTCTGAAAGTCACTTTTTTATGTTTGATGCCTTTATTGTATGAAGGATTTTGAAGCAGGGCCTGGATCTTGTCAGGGCTCGAAGCGCTGTACTCTATCACTGTGATACTCGAAGGCATACTGAAGAGTTCGGGATGATTTCTGTAAAAGATCTTCAGCTCATCCTCACTGGGATTGGCGATCGTCGGCGCGATCTTGCTCTTGAAAAATTTCTGCTTCTGTATGCTTGTTTTGATCTGGTCTCTAAACCTGTTCCAGGATTGCCCCTGCTTTTTGAGGATACTCTGCATCTTTTTGACGCTGATACCATTCTGTTGGGCGATCAGCTTGATTCGCTGGTCGATCTCATCCTCAGAAACAGTGATGCCCTTCATCGCACTCTTCTGTAGACGATTTTCGATCAGCATATTCTGCGCCTCTTTTTTACTGACATGCAGCTGTTTCTGCACGGCTTTTATCTCTTCAGTCGTGATCGGCTCTCCATTGACCACGATCGCAATGGCGTTGAGAACTTTGGCCTGAGAGAGTGTCGCAAAAAGCAGGATAGAAAGCAAAAGCAATTTTTTCATAAGCAATCCAATTTGTATTTTGTTGTATTATAACACAGTAAGAGAAAAAATATAATATTTATTATAGCAGAAGGAAAAAAGAATGGCTAATTTTGCATTGATTGGTGCAGCAGGATATATTGCCCCTCGGCATATGAGAGCCATAAAAGAGACAGAGAACAATCTGGTTGCAGCGCTGGATCCTTATGATGGGATAGGAATTATGGACAGTTATTTTCCTGAGGCCTATTTTTTTACAGAGTTCGAAAGGTTTGATCGTTTTGTAGACAAATGGCGGAGAGATACAGGAAAAAAGATTGATTATGTTTCGATCTGTTCTCCAAATTATCTACACGATTCGCACATACGTTTTGCGCTTAAAAGTGGTGCAGATGCGATATGCGAAAAGCCTCTCGTTCTCAATCCGTGGAATATCGATCAATTGAAAATTATTGAAGAGGAGACAGAGGGAAAGCTAAACAATATTCTTCAATTGCGCCTGCATCCTTCCATTGTCGCGCTCAAGGAGAAGGTCGCTGCAGAGTTAAAGAAAAACCCTCATAAAATATATGATATAGATCTGACCTATCTTACGAGCAGGGGTAAGTGGTATTTTGTCTCCTGGAAAGGTAATGAGAGTAAATCCGGCGGTATTGCATCGAATATAGGTGTGCATTTTTACGATATGCTCTGCTGGATTTTTGGAGAGGTTGAAGAGAATATTGTTCACCTCAAAACAGCCGATACTAACGCGGGCTTTTTCAAGCTCAAGAATGCTACCGTACGATGGTTTCTTTCTGTCAATTATGACTATATACCCGCAGAGATCAAAGCTGGAGGACAAAGAACCTATAGAAGCATTAGAGTGGACGGGGAGGAGTTGGAATTCAGTGGCGGCTTTACGGACTTGCATACACGAAGTTATGAGGAGATACTCAAGGGTAATGGATTTGGTCTGGATGAGGCATATCCATCGATTATTACGGTTTCAACGATTAGAAATCTCGATCCGGTTGGGCTGAAAGGAGAGTATCATCCGTTTTGCAGGAAGGTAGTTGGCTAATGGGTGACTATTTTCTACACGAGAGTAGTTATGTCGATAGTGATGTGCAGATTGGATTAAATACGAAAATCTGGCATTTTTCCCACATTTTATCTCATACGACTATTGGAGAAAATTGTTCTTTTGGCCAAAACTGTGTCGTAGGCCCCAATGTGAATATAGGCAATGGCGTAAAGGTGCAAAACAATATTTCAATTTATGAGGGGATCGAGATAGAAGATGATGTCTTTCTGGGGCCGTCATGTGTTTTCACTAATGTTGTCAACCCCCGTGCCTTCATTCAGAGAAAAGATGAGTTTAAAAAAACATTGCTCAAAAAAGGATGTTCGATCGGTGCAAATGCCACTATTGTGTGTGGTGTGACCATTGGAGAGTATGCGCTTATCGGTTCGGGTGCTGTGGTCAATAGAGATGTGAAACCTTATGCACTGATGGTTGGTGTGCCGGCCAGGCAGATAGCCTGGGTGGGTTTGTCCGGGAACACTTTGGTATTCGATAATGACGGCGTGGCTGTCGATAGTGATGGTCGAAAATATGGTATAATTGGTAGTAATCTGAAGGAGCTGATATGATCATAGAAGCGATAAGAAAAGACAATGGTTATTTTATCCCTATAAAAGGTAAAAAAAAGATAATTAAAGTTTATTTAGATGAAAATATGGAGAATTTGGATGTAGTTGACTTTTTCATACATCAAGCAGGCAGTAAGAATATGAAAGAGCTTTCAAAAGACGAGTTTATAGAGCAATATGGAGAAGAATTATACAGAAAATATCTCCTGCTGGATCAAAAAAGTATGGAAGACAACTGGGAATATCTGGTAAAAACAAAAAAAGACCATGGCGAAGGCTTTGAAATGATGGAAGAGGCAGTATCTAATTGGAGTAAAGAGTAGTGAACTACCTCCTTGATGTGAATATAATAATCGATTATTATAATACAGAAAGAGGAAAAAAATTTCCAGCGTCTATCCAACTTTTTGAGCATACTTTAGAAAAAGATAATTTTTATCTGAGTACTTCCAGTCTAGACAATATTGCATATATTCTTGCTGATTATATGAGAATGGATTTTGGATATACTCTGAAGCAAAGAAAGTTTTTGGCATCAAAAGTTGTGGAGTTTTTAGTCAAGAATTTTAAACTCGCCAAAACTCCATCATATGTTGATATTGATTATGAAGATATTGAAGACTCTCAGATCATTGCCTCTGCCAAGGCGGTCGATGCAAAAGTCCTGACACGAGACAGGGAAATGCTTGAAAAATATGCAGACATTACCATCTCCCCAATAGATTTTCTGAAAACCGAAAACCAAACAACGAACACCATCGACTTCGCCAACCTTAATAAACAGTATTTTCGATATCTGCCGGAACTTGAGGAGGCTATGGACAGCGTACTCAATCAAGCCAACTACATTATGGGGGACCCCGTTAAGGAATTGGAAGAAAATCTGTGTGATTTCACAGATGCCAAATATGCCGTCACCTGCTCCAGTGGTACCGATGCACTGTTGTTGGCAATGATGGCTCTTGGTATCAAGCCAGGCGATGAGATCATCACGACACCGTTTACGTTCATCGCTACGGCTGAAACCATCGCATTTCTGGGGGCAAAGCCGGTATTTGTTGATATTGATGAGCAGACATACAATATCAACCCCGAGAAGATTGAAGCTGCTATCACGGATAAGACCAAGGCTATTATTCCTGTCAGTCTTTACGGACAACCGGCTGATATGGATGCCATCCAAGCCATAGTTGACCAACGTCTAAAAGCCAAAAATCAAAAAATGCACATCATTATCGATGGAGCGCAGAGTTTCGGAGCAACCTATAAAGGTAAAGCAGAAGTGCATCACTGCGATATCTATACCACCAGTTTTTTTCCTGCGAAGCCTCTTGGATGCTTTGGGGATGGTGGCGCGATCTTGACCAAAGATCAGAAACTGGCAGATAAAATCCAATCCCTGAGAATACACGGTCAGACGAAACGATACCGCCACAAATATATCGGTATGGGTGCTCGTATGGATACGATACAGGCAGCCGTATTGAATGTCAAGATCAAACATTATTCCAGGGACTTGAAGCGTCGACAAGAAGTAGCAGAGAGATATACAGAACTCCTCACTTCTCACTTCTCACTTTTCACTCCTATCATCAAAGATGACAGAACCTCTGCCTGGGCTCAATACTCCATAAGGGTTCAAAACAGAGACGAGCTCCAAGTCAAGTTAAAAGAAGCCGGTATACCGACAGCAATACACTATCCTGTACCGATGCACATGCAGGAATGTTTTGGATACCTGGGATATAGAAAAGGTGATTTTCCTGTTGGTGAAATGATAAGCAATGAGATTATGAGTTTGCCAATGAATCCTTATTTGGCCGAAGAAGAAATTTTGTATACCACTACAAAGACTTTAGAGTTTTGTTCGATAG
>JAOZOG010000357.1 GCA_029933395.1 Sulfurovaceae bacterium
TATCTTAGAGATAGCGCTGCATCTTGATGAACGTCCCGTAGAGCAGTGTCTCTTTGTTGATCCCGTGGGGACGCTTCATCTCGAGTTCGCTTTCGAGGAGGTGTTCGCAGATGTTCAGAAGAGCGGCAGGTTTGACGCGCATTGCGAGTCGGGCTTTACTCTCTTCGATCTTGGGGGGAAGCTTGTATCCGAGAATCTCTTTGGAGTTGGGTGTGCCGTGGAGTTTGATGTAGGCATTGAAGAGAAAAATCTCGTTGACGAAGCGCTGCGTGGACCGGAGGAGGGTTGACTCATCTTCTCCCAGCTCCAGCAGTGTCTCGATCATCTCCATAATGGGCTTCTTCTCGAAAAGGTGGGTAAGAAACTGCTCCATTGCCAGGGGTGCCGTCGAGTAGACCAGCCGGTCGATATCTTTGCTTGTGATCTTCGTCCCCAGGATGGCGAGTTTGTCCAGTTCATTGCTGCAGAGTGCCAGATTGTTGTTGAGCAGGAGCATGAGATGCTGAAGTGCAAAATAGTCGATATCGAGATGGATACGGCGAGCTTTCTCCTGGAGTATCTCGACTCCCTCCCGTATATTCGGCTCGAAGAAACGTACCCAGACACCCCCCTGCTTCTCGGTGAAACTTCTCTGCATCTCCTTTGCACTTCTGGCTTCTCCGCTGAAGCCGAAGAGGAAGTAGTTGTCACTGTTTTTGTTGGCCAGTGTGATGAGGGTATCGAGCTCTTTTTTTGGGATCTTTTTGTCATGTTTGACGATCAGCAGGTTGGTACCGCCAAAAAGAGAACTCTGCGAAAGATAGTTTTTGGCCTGTGCAAAATCCCACTCGTCGAAATAGAGTGAGAGCCTCTCCTCTTCGGCTTGCAATGTACGAAGATAGTACTCGATATAGAAATCGATGAGATAGCTGTTTTCTCCGTAAAGCAGCAGTGCTTTGGGAAGTGCCTGCTGGAGTCTCTGGTCGAGTTCGCGCTTATACATGACAAAACTCCGGGGGAGTTTTGAGTGAAGAGTGAAGAGTGAAGAGTGAAGAGTTTTGGTGTATGTTTATCATTACAATTCCATCGGGTCTTTTTCCAGTTTGTTGACGAGTTCTGCCATGATGGTCGCCTGGGCAATGTCGACTTCGGTGATCATGACGCGTATTTTATCGAAGAGCATGATCTTGTCTCCTTTGAGATTGACGGTGACGCCTTTGATCTTGCCCCGAAGTACCGCTTTGGCACTCTCCCCGGCTTCGACCACTTCGGCTTCGAAGAAGGAGCCGATCTCTTTTTGGGCCCATCGGGCGAATTTTCGGTCTCTGAAGTCCCATTCGGCTTTGGTACTTTCGCGTTCAAGTTCACTGACCCGGGCACAGAGCGGCTCGATGTTGCGGAGGAGATAGGCTGCTTCCTCCTGCTCTCCGGTGAGTTGTGTCTTGATGAGGCGGTGGAGGATCAGGTCACTGTATCGTCGGATCGGAGAGGTGAAGTGGCTGTAGTGGCTGAATCCCAGGCCGAAGTGGCCGACGTTTCGGGCGGAGTAGGAGGCCTGCTTGAGAGACTTGATGAGCATCGCATCGACTTCACTCTCCAGGCCCATCTTCTTTGCTTCGCTCTGGATCGCGCGGATGAGCGAAGGAGAGTCTTCGTAGCTTTCGACAAAGAGTCCGATGGCAGCGAGCTCTTCGAGCAGTGCTTCGATCTTGGCGAGCTGGGGTGGCTCATGGATACGGAAGATGGCATACTCCTCTTCCATCTTCTCTTTTTTGAAACGCTTGGCAGCGGCCTGGTTGGCGAGAAGCATACACTCTTCGATCAGGGAGTGGGAAGGGGTGCCCGTCTCGATTGTCGTTGCAGCGAGCTGTTGATCATTATCGAGGGTGAGACGGATCTCTTCGCTGCGGAAATCGAATCCTTTTTTCAACCGCCTGCTTCTCAACTCCCGGGTGACCCTGTAGAGTGGCAGAAGGTATGCCAGTATCTTTGCGTCCATTTCTTCGGCATCTGCTCCGTCACTACCGATATAGGCATCGATCTGATCATAATTGAATCGCCGTTTGGAGTGGATAACCGCTTCGAAAAATGTCTCTTTGATGGGTGCAAGGCTGTTTGGATCCAGTGTGATTTTCGCGACAAAGGCAAGACGGTCGACTTTGGGCTTGAGCGAACAGATATTTTCACTCAGTTCGCGTGGAAGCATCGGAAAGGACTTGTGCGGCAGGTAGGTCGTAAATCCTCTCTTTTTTGCCTCTTTGTCGATCGGGGTGAAGTAGGGGACATAGTGACTGACATCG
>JAOZOG010000358.1 GCA_029933395.1 Sulfurovaceae bacterium
AAGAGGTGAAAAACCGAACCGGATTCGGTGTCGTCATCAATACATCCTTCAACCTGCACGGGCGTACGATCGTCCATACCGCCGAAGATGCGCTTCTGGATTTTATCGACTGCAATATCGACGAACTCTATATCGAGGGATACAGGATCACGAGGCGCTGAAAATGGCGGATGTGATCGTCAATGCGGACGACCTCGGTATGACGCCCGGCACGAATGCCGCGATCTTCGATGCCTATGACCGCGGCGTACTGACCCATGCCAGCATCATGGCCAACGGTGCGTGCTTCGACGAAGCGGTGGAAGGGCTGAAACAAAGGCCCGGTCTGGGGTGCGGCATCCATCTCAATCTCTCCTACGGCAGATCCCTGAGTGGGCAGCCTGCTCTTTGTGACGAAGATGGGACTTTCAAATATGGATTTGTCGCCCTGATGCTTCGCGCGATGGGCGATCGCACGATCCTCGATGCGATTGGCGAGGAGCTCGAAGCGCAGGTGTGCAGAGTGAGAGAGGCGGGGATACCCGTCACGCATCTGGACAGCCACAGGCATATCCATCTGATCCCGCCGATTTACAAAACGACTGTGGCTCTTGCGGAAAAGTATGGCATAGGGCGGGTACGGCTCATCAGGGAAAATATCGCCGATTCGATCCGTTTTGGCGGCGTGGAAGGCGTTTTTCTCAACGGCGGTGTGGTGAAATATCTGCTGCTGGGATCGTTTTCTCTTTTTAACCGTCTTCATGCCGACAGGAGCGGCAGGAGGTTCTACTCCATTCTGCATACCGGCGGGGTGACGCGGGAGGCGCTGGAAAAGATACTGGGCTCCGGGCTCTCATACGAAGTCATGATACATCCCGGCTATCCCGACATGGATGCGGAGGCTGAGATCTTTGACCCGGGTGAACGGGCATACAGGATCTCAAAGCGTAGAAGAAGCGAACTCGAAGCGCTGCTGGAAGCCGGAATGAAGAGAAAAGGATGCAGATGAAGCTTGCAATCGTACTGCCGTGCTATAACGAAGAGGCGATACTGGAAGATTCGTTCAGATCGCTGGATGAGGTTTTTTCGCGACTGGTTGCCCAGGGAAAGATCGATGAAGAGAGTTTCATCTGCTTCGTCGATGACGGCAGCAAAGATGGCACATGGCCCATAATAGAGAGACTGTCGAAAGAGCATGAAAGGGTTGTCGGTATCAAACTTTCGAGAAACTACGGCCATCAAAACGCGCTTCTGGCGGGGCTTTTCAATGTGGATGCGGATGCCGTGATCACGATGGATGCCGATTTGCAGGATGATACCGATGCGATCGAAAAGATGGTGGATGCCTATGCCCAGGGAAACAAAATCGTCTACGGAGTCAAAAGGACCCGGGAGGCGGATTCGGCTTTCAAGAAGGTGACGGCCCATGGTTTCTACCGCTTGATGGAGTGGATGGGAGTCGATATCGTCTACAACCACGCCGACTGCCGACTTCTGGACCGAGAGGTTATCGGGTATCTCAAAGAGTTCCGGGAGGTCAATCTCTTTCTGCGCGGTATTGTACCGCTCATAGGTTTCCCTTCGACGACCGTCGAATACGATCTGAGAGAGAGAAAAAAGGGAGACTCGAAATATTCGCTTAGAAAGATGCTTTCGTTCGCATGGAACGGGATCACTTCGTTCTCCATTTTTCCACTGCGGCTCATCTCGTATACCGGTTTCATCATTTTCGCAGGCTCTTTGGTGCTTACGGTCTGGGCATTCTGGGTCAAATACTTTACAAACGACGCCATTCCCGGCTGGGCGTCGACCGTTCTGCCCATCTACTTCATCGGGGGTATACAGGTCCTCTCTCTGGGGATCATCGGGGAGTACATCGGAAAGATCTACCTCGAGACGAAAGCGAGACCGCGGTTTATCATGGAGTAAAGAGTGGGTCGGGACGGATGATATGACAGCATATTCGACACTCCTGAAGGATCAAGGCAAAAGAGGGCAGTTTTTTGGAAGTGCGCTCTTTTTTACACTCCTCTCTATAGCGATCATCGTATCGGGACAGAGCTACCTCGGAACCGTCGATGACCCCTACCTGATGGATTTTCTTTCCCATGGAGAGAACAGAACGCTCATCATGAGCTATCCGCTCTCCACGGTTGTGGCATGGCTCTATCAGACTTTTCCGGACGTCCAGTGGCTCAGCTGGATCTACTTTCTCTATCTCGAAGCGGCGATACTGCTCTACAGTGGCTATATCGCCAATATCGAAGAGAGCACGGTTCGCCGTCTGATGCTGGGTAC
>JAOZOG010000359.1 GCA_029933395.1 Sulfurovaceae bacterium
AGAGATCGGTTATCCTGTCCTTGTATCCACGGGAACCAGGCATGAGCAGCTTTTTGATTGCGTGCTGTGTCGCCGGGTTGTATACCCTGAAAGCTATCAGTACGTCATACACGTCTACTTCTGTATCTTTGATTTTCCTCTTGTATTTGTTCTCTTCCATCATTTTCCTTCGAATTTCGCTTCATACCATGCGGCATGGGCTTTTTGAAACGCTTCGTCTTTCTTTTCCCATTTGACCTGCATTTTTCTCACTACGGAGCCGTCTTTGCGTCTCCATACGATATACGCTTTTCCCCATAGTTCCATGTCCAGCTCTATGCTGTCTACCTGCTCTATCGACATACTGTTTTTTGAAGTTCCAGTTCGGGAAGAGGTTCATGCAGCATGGCGTTGGTCTGATATACAATTCTATCAGCCTCCTCCTTGGAGCCAGTTAAATCACGGACGAATCTATGGAGCCTCAGCAACAGATTGTTTCTCGATCCTTTCATCGCGTTCGTGATCGTCCATTTTTGCATTCCCGCAACCCTTCTGTCGTCGGACACTTTCGTGTTGTCGATATCGTCCAGGACACGTTCTGCCTCTTCTTGGCTTTCCGTGTTCGGAATACAACAGTCGAGCTCTATTAGTTCGGCCTCGTTCTCGTATACGACGGCTTCCGTGTTCGTAAACCATAGTCTGTCCTGGTTCCTCGTGCT
Source organism: Sulfurovaceae bacterium (assembly GCA_029933395.1). Lineage (GTDB taxonomy): Bacteria > Campylobacterota > Campylobacteria > Campylobacterales > Sulfurovaceae > SZUA-451. The sequence continues at coordinate 699 of JAOZOG010000359.1, forward strand.
TACGTCGTAGCTTGGTATGCCGAGTACATTCGCTATGTTTGCGATAAGCTGTTTGTGCTGCTCCGCATTGACGTAAAAGATGTTTTTGGTCGGAAGAATGACTCTGAACCTGTCGCATACTTCTCCGCCTTTTTCTTTCTGGTGGCTTCTCGTTGTATAGATGATATGGGTGAATGGTTTGAATATCTGCATTGCTTCTTCGAGACTGGTTCCATCATCGATATCGAATGCGATCATATTCTGTCCAGGGATGGCGTTTTTCGCGTTTCGTTTTTCGTCTTCGAAATGTACCAGACAGAACGATGGAACCATTTTGCTTGTCACGAGTTCTCTGATGGTCATCTTCTCTCCGAAGAACGGAACTTCATGTCCTGCGAATTTCGTTCCTGTCGGCCTGTTTGGCTCCATATTCACCGATACGATCATTTTGTCGAGGTTTGTTTTCGGCAACGCTTCGAGGACGAGCTTGTGTTTTCCGATGCGCTTCATTTTCATATTCTTTCGATAAGCATATTCTTCCAGAAGCTCGATGGAGTCCTCTATTTCCCTTTTTGTTTTGAGTCTTACGCCCATCTCTATCATTTCCGTTATCGTCAGACCGGCTGGCTCCAGATTCAGCAGGCGATACATCTGCACATATGGCATAATTGGCCGTATGACGCTCTCCATGGCCTGATCGCTTTCCTTGGCTATATCTATCGCCATTTCGACGTGTCGTCTCTCTACGCTTCCGCTCATGTCCAGAATCGCTATGATCGCTGAGAGCCTTTCTACTTTATCGACATTCGAGGTTCTGATTCTGTTCCATGAAGATGGTGTTTCGTTGAAATCCGAGACCAGATTTTCTCTGTATTGAAAAAGAGCCTCGTCAGCTCCTGCGGAGAAAGCGATCTCTCTGTCTCTTGTTTTGATAGCCTCGACGATAGATCGGCCATAATCTGATATGTCAGCTTCGAAATCTCTTGCGCTACTGTCTGTTGTTCGTATTTCGTCACTGTCAGACCAGACAAAAAAAGTTCGTCGAGCAAGGCCTGACTCGATTGCGTCGACAAGTGCGTCATGCTTGTTTCCGCTTCGTTCGAATGGAGCATTGGAGCCAAACAGAATGATATTCGTCGGGACCTCAGATACTGGTGGATATTTTTCATTGACATTCGTGCTTCCATCGGCTTTCGCCTCCTGCCATAGTTTTGTGAGTATCGGAAGGACTTCGCTGTTGAGCTCATGTCCGAATTCCGTCGATACGACATTCAGGGAGCCAGTGTCCGATCGGTTGTAGAAATTGGCCACTCTCATCATCCCTTGACTGGTTCCCTGAAGCGATACCTTGTACTGTGACGGAACGATGAAATCCTGGTCGTCGTTTCCTCCCGACCCGTCCGGCAACGGTCCGTTCAGCATTTCATAGCTCTTTCTCGACACATACGAGTATTTCTCCAATGCGTCTTCGAACATTCTTTCGCAGACCATGAGTGACAGGTCTTTGCCCTCTCCCGATGGAGCCAGTGTGATACCGAAAAAGTTGGCGTATTTCGTGACTCCGCTTTTCTTGTAATGCATACGCTTCAATCCCAT